>JAFVYX010000084.1 GCA_017500625.1 Clostridia bacterium
AGGGAAGGTTGTTGTCAAAGGTGCAGCCGTCAATGATGTCGCGCGCCGCCTTCTTGACGTCGGCGGTGTCGTCCACGATGACGGGGGGGTTGCCCGCGCCCGCACCGATCGCCTTCTTTCCCGAGGAAAGAACGCTCTTGACAACGCCGGGGCCGCCCGTGCAGACGAGCAGGCGAATGGCGGGGTGCTTGTACATGAGGTCGGCGGTCTCGAGCGTGGGCTTGACGACCGATGCCACAAGGACACGCGGGCCGCCCGCCGCCGCGCAAGCGCGGTTGACGAGGTCAACGGCGTAGTTCGAAACCGAGATCGCGTTCGGGTGGGGGTTGAACACCACACCGTTGCCCGCCGCGATCATACCGATCGAGTTGCAGATGACGGTCTCCGAGGGGTTGGTCGAGGGCGTGATGCTGCCGACAACGCCGAAGGGCGCCATCTCGGTGAGCGTCAGCCCGCGGTCGCCCGTCTTGACGGCGGCGACGATGTCCTCGGTGCCGGGGGTCTTATCGGCCACCAGCATATGCTTGGCGGTCTTGTGATCGACGCGGCCCATCTTGGTCTCGGCAACGCCGAGCTTTGCCATAATGGGCGCCTCCTCACGGGTCAGCTCGCGAATGGCGGTGATGAGCTTTTCGCGCTCCTCCACACGCATCTCGCGGATCGCGCGGTAGCCCGCCTCAGCGGCGGCGATGGCATCACGCATATCCTCGTAAACGCCGATGTAACGGCGGCCGCCGAACTGCGTGGCATCGTACTCGGCTACCGCGGGAGCCGCGGCGCCGACCTCGCGCATGACGCGGTTAACGATCTCGGCGATCTCGGCCTCGGTCCACTGAATAGCCATAACTCTCTCCTTTCCGAAGGGTGTTGAGAGCGTGGCTCAGCGGCCGAGGGCGGCGAGGACGCGGCGGGTGATCTCGGCGACGAGGTCGTCACCCTTGGGGGCATCGTTCTTCCCGCAGGTGCAGACGTGGCCCTCCTCGTGGTGGTGGGCACCGTTATCCTTGCAGCGGCACTTGTCGGTGCCGAGGTTCGCGCAGCGCTTGCAGCCGGGGTGACGGCCGGGAATGTTCATCTTCTTGCGGAGCTCCATCAGCTTCTCGAGCTGCTCGCAGGGGATCTCGTCAACGCCGCCAAGCTCACGGGCGAACTTGCAGATCTTGGCGTTGAACTCGACCTCCTCCATAAGGAAGAAGGCCTTGGTCAGCGTGTTGCCGACCGTCAGGGCGCCGTGGTTCTTCAGAAGGAAGGCGTCGTGGTTCTGGAGGTAGGGATCGAGCGAGTCCGGGATCTCCATGGTGGAGGGGGTGCCGTACTCACAGGTGGGAATGGTACCGATCGTCAGAACGGCCTCGGGCAGAATGTACTGATCGAGGGGAACGTTGGCGACCGTGAAGGCGGTGGCTACCGGGGGGTGAGCATGCACGACGGCGCCGACGTCGGGGCGCTTCTGATAGACGCGCATATGCATCTTGATCTCGCTCGAGGGGTTGAGCGTGCCCTCAAGCTTACGGCCCTGGCCATCGACCTTGATGATCATGTCGGGGGTGAGGGCGCCCTTCGAGACGCCGGTGGGGGTGCAGTAGTACTCGTTGTCGTTGACCTTGACGGAGATGTTACCGTCGTTGGCGGCTACAAAGCCCTTGTCGTAGATCTTGTGGCCGACCTCGCAGATCTGTTTCTTAATTTCGTAGGGTGACATCATGGTGATTTATATCCTTTCTCTTATTTGCAAAGAAGACGCTGGGTATCGAGGGCGATCATATACTCCTCATCGGTGGGGATCACGAAGGTCTTGACGCGGGCACCCTCGGCCGTGAGGTCGAGCTCCTTGCCGCGGGGACCGTTCATGTTGACGTCCTCGTTGATCGCAATGCCGAGGTACTCCATATCGGCGCAGACGCGAGCGCGGAGCGCACGGTCGTTCTCACCGATACCGGCGGTGAACACAAGGACGTCCACGCCGTTCATAGCGGCCACGTACGAGCCGATGATCTTCTTGATGTCGTAAGCCAGAATGTCAATGGCAAGACGGGCGCGGGCGTTGCCCTCGTTGGCGGCGGCCCAGACCTCACGGCCGTCACTCGAGACACCCGAAACGCCGAGAAGTCCCGACTTCGAGTTCAGCACCTTGTCGGCCTCCTCGGGGGTGAGGCCCTCCACGCGCTGAAGGTAGGTGACGACGGTCGGGTCGATCGAGCCCGAGCGCGTGCCCATGGGCAGGCCCTCCTGAGGCGTGAAGCCCATCGAGGTATCGACGGCCTTGCCGTACTTGGTGGCGGTGATCGAGGAGCCGTTGCCGAGGTGGCAGGTGATGACCTTCAGCTCCGAGAGGGGCTTGCCGAGAATGGCCTCGGCGCGCTCGGTCACGTAGCGGTGCGAGGTGCCGTGGAAGCCGTAGCGGCGGACCTGGTACTTCTCGTAGTATTCGTACGGAATCGGATAGATGTAGGCGTAATCGGGGAGCGTGGCGTAAAACGAGGTGTCAAACACGCACGCGAGGGGCTTGCCGGGCATCAGGCGGCGGCAGGCCTCGATGCCCTTGATGGCGGGCGGGCCGTGCAGGGGGTTGATCGGAACGATCGAGTAGAGATAGTTGATCTCCTCGTCACCGACGAGCATCGAGCGGCGGAGCTTTTCGCCGCCGTGGGCCACGCGGTTACCGATGGCGTCGATCTCCGAAAGGTCGGCGATCACGCCGAGGGTGGGATCGGTGAGGAGCTTCAGAACGAGCGCGATCGCGTCGTCATGGTCACGGAAGGTGACCTCCTCGTGGTAGTCGTCCTTGCCGGGACGCATGTGCGTGATAGCACCGCCGATGCCGATCTTCTCGCAAAGGCCCTTGGCGATCACGTCACCCGTGTCCATGTCAAACAGCTGGTACTTAAGAGACGAGCTGCCGGCATTGATGACCAAAATCTTCATGTGTTCTATCCTCCGTAAATTATTTGCGTATATCTTCGTGCGGCGAGGATCATTCCTCGTGGACGCGCTTGGATTCGAGTGTCAGCTCATTCTCGCGGAAGGCGCCCGTCACCCTCTCGCCGTTGCGGTAGGCGATGTAGTAGCAGAGGGCGTCCAGCACCATAAGGCGCGAGATGTGCGAGTTGAGGGCGAGGGTGCCGTGGCGCACCTCCTCGGTGTCCGTGAGAAGCACAACGTCACTCTGGCGGACGATCGGGGAGCGCTCGGTGCCCGTGACGGCGATCGTTGTGGCGCCGCGGGAGCGGGCGAGGCGCAAGCCGTCCACAATGTCCTTTGAGGAGCCCGACTGCGAGATGCCGATGACCACGTCCCCCTCCGAGAGCTGAGAAATGGCGATCGTCTGCATGTGCGTATCGGCGTAGGCGTAGGAGTTGCAGCCCGCGCGCAGGAACTTGTTGGCGGCATCGGTCGCGACCGAGGCGGACGAGCCAAGGCCGATCAGCACGCACTTTCTGGCCGAGGCGATCCTCTCGGCGGCCTCGGTCATGGCGTCCGCCACAAGGAGGCGCTTGGTGCGCTCAAGCGAAAGGTAGGCGTCGTTGCACACCTTTTCAAGGATCTCAAAGCAGGAGTCGGTCGAGGTAATGGTCGGCGAGACCACGCGGTTCTCATGCTCGGTGGCGAGCGAGAGCTTCAGCTCCTGGTAGCCCGAGTAGCCGAGGCGCTTCGAAAAGCGCACGATCGTGGCCTCGGAGCTTTCGGCCAGCTCGGCAAGCTCGGTGATCGAGTAGGGCAGCACCTCACCGGGGTGAGAGAGCAGCCAATCGGCCACCTTTTTCTCGCTTTTGCCCATCTCGTCGTAAAGGAGCTGGGCCTGAAGCAACGTTCGGTTCATGTTTTCTCCCTTCCGACGGTTTTTTGGGCGGAAAATTAAAAAGTTTTTCCACCATTTATCATTTTACTATAAATACTTCGGTTTGTCAATAAAAAAAATATTTATTGTGAAAAAGTTCACAAATAAAAATCATTTTCGCGTTTTTGGTGTGTATTTTGCCACACATTTCCGATAAAATGAAATTATTTTTCAGTTTTTGCCCCGTCCGTGAGGGGGTAATGAAAATATTTTTCACGCCGCGGCGGCGGGGGGGTGAGATGGGGGACCAAGCCCCCTCTCCGTCGGCTGCGCCGCCACCTCTCCCGAAGGGCGAGGCCGCTATGAGACGGGGGCGGGAAAAGACGCGCCGCGGCATAACCGTCGTTCTTGGCGTTGGCATAGTTCTCAAACGTCTTGATCATTTCCACGAT
>JAFVYX010000085.1 GCA_017500625.1 Clostridia bacterium
ACGTCGGGTGCGGCGAGGGCTACTATACCGAGGCGTTAGCCACGGTCGCCGACGAGTGCTGCGGCATCGATATTTCCAAAGACGCCCTGGGGCTGGCGCGAAAGCGGCTCCCCGAGGCCACCCTGGCCGTGGCCAGTGCCTACCACCTGCCGCTGGCCGATGCCAGCATCTCGCTCCTTTCCTGCATCTTTGCCCCCCTTGCCACCGAGGAATTCCACCGCGTGCTGACCAAGGGCGGCTTGCTCCTTTACGTCATTCCCGATGCCCGCCACCTCTACGAGATGAAGTGCGTGCTGTACGACACGCCCTACGAAAACGAGGTGGCGTCCTGCGAGCTTTCGGGCTTTGGGCCGATCCTGCGGGAGAGCGTGCGCTTCCCTCTCTCGCTCCCGACAAGCGAAGCGGTCGCCGACCTTTTTTCCATGACGCCCTACTATTACCGCACCCCGCGCGCGGGCCGCGAGCGCCTCGCGGCGCTCCCGTCACTCGATACCCACGCCGAGTTTTTGATCCTCGGCTACCGCAAGGATTAAGAAAAGCCCCAAGGCCGTGCCTTGGGGCTTTTCTTTATGGAAAATTTATACGATCCTCTTGCGGATCGGTAGAAATTGCGTGAGACGAGGCGCAAGGGTGCAAGGACGGCGACGGTGTAGTTACCTACTCCGAGCCGACCGCGTCGCCCGACAACGCTATGGAATGTTGGTTAGTAGAAATTGCGTGAGACGAGGCGCAAGGGTGCGAAAAGCCCGACGGCGTAGTTACCTATGTCAAGGGATTTGCGTCGCCCGACAACGAAGTATACGGCGATTTATACAATCAACATCGCATCGCCGAAACTGATGCTATACTGCTGATTAGGAGAAATCGTTCAAGACAAGGCGCACCGAGCGAAAGAGGCGATGGCGTAGCTCCCTACGTCGAGCCTCTTGAGTCGAGGAGCAACGCAGTATGGGACGATTTATACAATCAGCATCGCGTCGCCGAAGGAAAAGAAACGATATTTCTCCTCAACGGCGGTCTTATAGGCGTGCATGATATTTTCTTTGCCTGCCAGGGCCGAGACGAGCATGATGAGGGTGCTTTCGGGCAGGTGGAAGTTGGTGATGAGGGCATCGACGGCACGGAATTTGTAGCCGGGGTAGATGAAGATTCCCGTCTCGCCGCGCATCGGGTGGACGGTGCCCTCGGCGTCGGTGACGCTTTCCAGCACGCGGCAGGCGGTGGTGCCCACGGCGATGACGCGGCCGCCCGCCTTACGGCGGCGATTGATCTCGGCGGCGGTGGCCTCATCAATGAAAAATTCCTCGGTGTGCATCAGGTGGTCGGTGATCGCCTCGGCCTTGACGGGGCGGAAGGTCCCGAGTCCCACGTGGAGCGTGACCTCAGCGTAGCCCGTGCCGCGCGCGCGGAGGGCATCGAGAAGCTCGGGCGTGAAGTGGAGCCCCGCCGTAGGGGCGGCGGCGCTGCCCTCGTGCCGCGCATAGACGGTCTGGTAGCGGCTCTTATCCTCGAGCTTTTTGGTGATGTAGGGCGGCAGTGGCATCTGGCCGACGGCATCGAGGACCTCATAGATGCTTTTATAGGTGTCGGGATAGGAAAACTCAACGAGACGGTTGCCGTCCTCCAGGACCTCGGTGATCCTTGCCCTGAGAATGCCGCCGAAGCTGAGCTCGGCGCCCTCCCTTGCGCGCTTCCCCGGGCGAACGAGAGTTTCCCAGCGCCCCCCCTCCCGCATACGGAGTAGGAGCAGCTCCACGGGAGCGCCGCTCTTCCCCTCACCGAGCAGGCGAGCGGGGATCACGCGCGAGGAATTGACGACCAGGACGTCCTCGGGGCGGATATAGTCGAGGATATCGTAAAAATGGCGGTGAGAAAGAGCACCCGTTTGGCGGTCCAGCACCAAAAGGCGCGAGGCATCACGCCGCTCGGAGGGGGTTTGCGCGATCAGCTCCTCGGGCAGGTCGTAATAAAAATCGTGCGTTGTAAGGTCGGTCGCGACCCTTTCGTTAACAATGACGGCTTCCTGTTTCACGGCGGTATCCTCTTTCATATACTGACATTAGCATTATAGTATATTTCTTCGGGGATTGCAAGCCCCAAAACTGACGATACGAGGTTTCTATGAGCATAAAAAACAGAAAAAAGCCGCCCTTCCGCGGCGTGGGCACGGCGCTCATCACGCCGTTTTGCGACGGCGAGATCGACCTTACCGCGTTCCGCCGCCTTGTCGAGCGACAGATCACTCTGGGGGCCGATGCCCTGGTTGTGTGCGGTACGACGGGCGAGGCCGTTACCCTCGGGAATCGCGAAAAGGCCGCTCTTCTGGCAACGGCCTGCGAGGCGGCGAACGGGTGCATTCCCGTGGTGGCGGGCACGGGCTCAGCCGATACGAGAGTGGCGGTGGCCACCGCCAAATACGCCGAGGACCACGGGGCCGATGCCCTCCTTGTGGTGACCCCCTATTACAACAAGGGCACGCGAGAGGGTGTCATCAAGCATTACCTGACGATCGCCGATGCGGTCGATCTTCCGATCATTCTTTACAACGTGCCGAGCCGCACGGGGGTGGACCTTACGCTCCCCACGATCGCGCGACTCTGTGAGCACGAGAACATCGTGGCGGTCAAGGAGGCCAGCGGTGATATCGACCGCGCGGCCGACGTTTACGCAACGATCGGCGAAAAATGCGCCGTGTACGGCGGCAACGACGGCGAATTTCTCCCCACCCTGTCGGTCGGAGGGATCGGCATCATCTCGGTCCTCTCCAACCTTTTGCCGCGTGAGATGAGCGACCTTTATCAGCTCTACCGCGAGGGAAAGTGCGCCGAGGCCACCGCCCTTCACGCGCGGCTTTTGCCCCTCACCCGACTTCTCTTTGCCGACACCAATCCCGCCCCCGTCAAGGCGGCTATGGCCTCTCTGGGGCTTTGCCGCGACGAGGTGCGCCTGCCGCTGACCGTCCCCGAGCCCGCTCTTTACGAGCGCCTCCGTGCCGAGATCGCGAAGTGGAAATAAAAAAGGAGCAAGCGCTTGGCGCTTGCTCCTTTTTGTAAGCATTACTTTACTTTTCAGAAACAACCAGGGGCTGTCGGGAATCAAGAGATCCCGAGCTCATAGGCAAGCCAGAGCACGGTGTAGCGGTCCTTGAGGTCCTTGGCGTAGGCCACGGCATCACGGAGGGTGTCCTCACCGTAGAGCGAATAAAACTCCTCCATCGAAATGCCCGCTTCACGAAGCAGGGCAAGGATCCTTTCGGACGAGGGGACCTCGGACAGGAGGGCGCGGATCTCGGACTCCCTTTCCAAGTAGAGGGGAACGCGGTCCGAGCGGTAGCTGCCCGCCTTGTCCTGGAGGGCCAGGCACCCCTCGGCAACGCTGCCGTAGATGCGGGTGATGGCGTCACGGCGCTCCTCCGCTGTGGGGAGGGGACGGCGCTCCCAGGTGGCGGCGAGCAAGCGCTCGCGCAGGGCTGTAGTGACGACGGTGGAGCAGGCGACGTCAATGCCGTGGGGGAGATAGTCGCGCCCCTTGACGATGCCCGTGATCTCAAAGAAGTGGGAGAGATGATGCTCGCTCCCCGAGGCGGGGCGCGAGGAGCCGACGTAGCTCATCAGGAACCCGACGTCGATGAGGGCCTCGGCCAGAAGGCCGACGGCCTCACGGCTGCGGGAGGCAATGGCGGGCGAGGCGGCCACCGTCCGTTCGACGATCGCGAGCGTTTCGTCGTGGAGAACGGGGCAGAAATACTCGCCCGTCACGAGATTCGCAAGGCGCCAGTCGGAGAGGGCGGAATACTTACCGACGATGTCACCGTAGCCCGCGCGGATCATCTCGGCGGGGGCGGCGGCGAGGACGGCCGTATCGGCCACAAGAGCGTACGGAAGCCCCGAGGGCACCGTGACCTTCATTCCTCCAAGGATCATAGCGGCGCCGTCCGAGGCGTAGCCGTCCATCGAGGGGGCGGTGGCGATCACGATATAGGGAAGCCCCGCGCGGTGCGAGACGTACTTGCAAAGGTCCTGAATGACACCCGAGCCGACACCGACGATCATATCGATGCCGTCAAGGCGCCCCTCGACCGCGGCAACCGCGGCCTCGTCGGGAACGAGGAGGACTTCACCAGGGAACACCACGCTTTTTCTGACCTTGTCGCCGAGAAGCAGGACGGCCTCGGCCCCCGCGGCCTCAAAGGTGTTTTCGTCGGCCACGATAAGCAGGCGGTCGTAGCCCTCGGTCACCTCAGGAAGACGCAGAAGCGCGCCCTCGCCCACGTGGACGTAACGAATGGGGCAGGTGTGCGCCCGTCCGCAGACGGGGCATTTCTCGGTAGCCAGTGAAAGAACAGACATAGCGGCTCTCCTTTGTTGTGATATAAGGAAACACCCCACGGGGGGTGCTTCCGAGGCGGGGTATGGGTTACGCGAGGACGACCTTCTTGTAGGACTTCTTGCCCTTACGGAGCAGAACGCCCGCGGCAAGGTCCTCGGCGCTGACGGTGGCCTTGACATCGGTCACCTTATCGCCGCCCACGGTCACGCCGCCCTGCTCGATGGCACGGCGTCCCTCAGAGCGCGTGGCCACAAGGCCGGCGGCACAAAGGAGGGTGATCACGTCACAGCCGCCGTCGGAAAGGACGTCGGCGCTGACGGTGACGGTCGGGATCTCGCCCTCGCTACCACCGCCGAAGAGGGCGCGGGAGGAGGCACGGGCGGCCTCGGCCTCGGCCTCGCCGTGGACGAGCTTTGTCAGCTCATAGGCGAGAATGTCCTTGGCCTCGTTCAGGCGGCTGCCCTCCCAGGCGTCCATCTTGTCGATCTCCTCGAGGGGCAGGAAGGTGAGCATACGAATGCACTTGAGGACGTCGGCATCGCCAACGTTACGCCAATACTGATAGAACTCGAAGGGCGAGGTCTTGTTGGGATCGAGCCACACGGCGCCCGAGGCGGTCTTGCCCATCTTCTTGCCCTCGGAATTGAGGAGCAGGGTGATGGTCATGGCGTAGGCGTCCTTGCCGAGCTTGCGGCGAATGAGCTCGGTGCCGCCCAGCATATTCGACCACTGGTCGTCACCGCCAAACTGCATATTGCAGCCGTATGTCTCGAAGAGATGGTAGAAGTCGTAGCTCTGCATGATCATGTAGTTGAACTCAAGGAAGGAAAGCCCCTTCTCCATGCGCTGACGGTAGCACTCGGCCGAAAGCATACGGTTGACCGAGAAGCAGGCGCCAACGTCACGCAGAAGCTCAATGTAGTTGAGGCCGAGGAGCCAATCGGCGTTGTTGACCATCATGGCCTTGTCCTCACCGAACTCGATGAAGCGACTCATCTGGCGCTTGAAGCACTCGCAGTTGTGGCGAATGGTCTCGGGCGTCATCATCGAGCGCATATCGGTACGGCCCGAGGGGTCGCCGACGTAGGCCGTGCCGCCGCCGATCAGGACGATCGGACGGTTGCCCGCCATCTGCAGGCGCTTCATCAGGCACAGCGCCATAAAATGGCCGACGTGCAGGCTGTCCGCCGTGGGATCGAAGCCGATGTAGAACACGGCACGGCCCTCGTCCACCATTTCGCGGATCTCTTTTTCATCGGTGACCTGCGCGATCAGGCCGCGCGCCACCAGCTCGTCATAAATCTTCATATCGTATCCTTTTCCCGACGGCCGACGGCCGCCGTATGTATTTCTTTGTAAGGTTTATTTTACACTTACCCGACAGGAGTCGAAGTACGTGGTCTTGACGTCGGGGAATTGCTCGGGAAGCCATGCGGCCAGGTGGCGCATAAGGGGCGCCTCGGTATAGAAGTGCCCGGCCTCGATGAGATTGATGCCAAGCTCCTCGGCCTCGTTCACCGTCTCGTAGGAGAGGCGGCCCGAAAGCAGGGTGTCCGCCCCTGCGGCGATGGCCGCGGAGATCTCGTCCTTTCCGCTGCCGCCGACCAGCGCCACGCGAAGGACGGGGCGATGGGCGTCACCGACAAGGAGGAGGGGGGACCCGAGCGAAGAACGCACCGCGGCGCAGAAGCCGTCAAGCGGCGTCGGCGAGGCGAGGGAGGCGATGCGGCCGAGGCCGTCGCCAAAGGGAGTGGCGTCCGCAAGGCCGAGAGATGCTGCCAGAAGGTCGTTGACACCGCCCTCGGCGGCATCGGCGCGGGTATGGAACGAAAGCACCGAGAGCCCTGCCGAAAGCGCAAGGATCGCGCGACGCCCCGTGGGGGTATCGGGGGTGACCGAGGAGAGCGGGCGGAAGATCATCGGGTGGTGCGAGAGGACGACGTCAGCGCCGATCGAGCGCGCCGCCTCAAGCGCCTCCTGCGTTGCGTCCAGGGTGCAGAGCACGTGGCGAACGGGGGCCTCGGGATCGGGGGAGAGCATCAGCCCGTCGTTATCCCACTCGGCAGAGAGGGTGGCGGGAAAGCGGCGGCAAAGCGCCGCATACAGCTCGCGTACCGTCATACTGTTTTCTCTCTTTCTGCCGCGATCGCGGCGAGCAGCTCCTCCTCCTCGGCGGTGGGGGCACCGCCCAGGCGCTTGCCCGAAAGGCGGGCGCGGGCGTCCCTCTCGCGGTGAGAAAGAAGGGTCAAAAAGGCCTCGGTATCCCTGCCGTCACGCGCGGTAAAGAGGCCAAGCTCGGCCTCGGCGGCGGTGATGGCGTAGGGGGTGCCCGTGTACTCGGCCGCAAAGCAGGAATAGGTCTTCCCTGCCGCGGTGGCGTACCGCTCGGCAACGATCGCGAAGCCCTCGGCAGCCAGATAGCGACGGAGCGTTGCCGCGTGCGTCATCGGCTGAAGAATGAGGCGCACGCGGGCGTCACGCACGAAGGGCGCGGCTGAGAGGATCGAAACGATCATCTCGCCCCCCATACCGCAGATCGCCACGTCGGTGAGGGCCAGATCCTCCATACCCGTAAGGCCGTCGGCAAGGAGGAGGGCGACCTCACCCTCGCGCCCCTCGGCACGGACGTTGGCACGGGCACGCTCGAGGGGCCCCTCCGCGATATCGGCGGCCACGGCGTAAGTGATCCGCCCCTCCGTAAGCAGCCAAAGGGGCAGATAGGCGTGGTCGGTCCCCACGTCGGCAAAGCGGGCGCCCTCACGCACGAGGGAGGCCGCCGCCGCGAGGCGAGGATCGAGGGGCTTTTTATTCACCGAAAAACTTGTTCAGCTTGGCGATCAGCTCATCGGCATCGGCACCGTGAACGGCGCAGGCCTCGGCCACGGTCTCCATGCGCGAAACGGGGCACTCGAAGCAGTGCATGCCCACCGCCATGAAAAAGGGCTTGGTGTCGGCGCTGGCGTCCAGAATATCGCCGATGATGGTATCCTTCGTAACTTTCATAACAACCTCCAAGGTATATAATAGATATTCATTATACTATTGTACCACGGTTTTCTGAAAAGTCAAGAAAAAAATAATTTTCCCCGTACTTTACAAACCGAGGAAGTTTGTGGTATACTAAAGAGAGAAAAATTCCTACACCGTGGGATAACGCAATACGGAGGACTTACCGTGATAGTAGCCCTGGAAGAAGCCAAGCGGCGCCTCATCGAGATCGAGGACACCGTCAAGGATCTGCGCCACGCGATCCGCTATGACGATCTTACGAGAAAGGTGGAGGAGCTGGAGGCCAGCACGATGGCGGACGATTTTTGGAGCAACGCCGACAAAAGCTCCAAGGTCCTGCAATCGATCAAGCAGATGAAGGACAAATGCGCCGCCTACGACAAGCTCTGCTCCTCGCTCGAGGACGCGCTGACCTTGGCCGAGATGGCGATCGAGGAAAACGACGAGGGTTCGGTCGAGGAGGTCGAGCGTGAGCTCCGCTTTGTGGAGAGCGAGACCGAGCGCCAGCGCCTTGAGACTCTCCTGACGGGCGAGTACGACCGCAACAACGCCATCGTCTCCTTCCACCCCGGTGCCGGCGGCACCGAGGCGCAGGACTGGGCGCAGATGCTGTACCGCATGTACACCC
>JAFVYX010000086.1 GCA_017500625.1 Clostridia bacterium
GCCGGCAGGCGTCAGGGTGTTGGTATCGATCCAGGAGTTGCCGCGGAAGCGATAGACCTCCATATAGCCGTTCTTCACGGCGAAGATCGGTCTATCG
Source organism: Clostridia bacterium (assembly GCA_017500625.1). The sequence goes on from JAFVYX010000086.1 coordinate 98, forward strand.
TAGTGGCTACCGTCGCCCGACTGGCTCGTGGAGGTGGAGCCGTAATTGCTGGCCCCCAGCGTGGTATGGGCATAGCCGAGGCCGCGGGTGGCCTTATGTGCGATCCCGTTGAGGTAATTGCCCACGGCGGTCTTCCAGGTAGTGGCGGCGCTGACAAAGGCGGAGTTAAAGCCCGTGACCTTGCCGTCCGCATAGGTGAAGCGCAGGTTGCCGAGCGCCTTCAGCTCCTCGGCGGTCTGGGTGTAACGGATCTCAAACTTGTAGGTGTTACCGCTGGTCGGATACTTGGCGGTATCCTTCAGGGCGGCCTCCACCTCGGCCTGAGAATCGAAGGCGACGTCCTCCAGCACGGTGCCGTTCTTTACGATGTAATACTTGGCGCCGGGGATCGCCTTGTAGGTATCGGTGATGGGCGTAGGCAGTGCGGGGATCGCACGGCCCCAGAACTCGTTGAACTGATAGAAGTCGAGGGCGTAAACGAGGTCCTCCTGCACGAAGAGAGCGTTGTAGAAGTCAAGGTCCTCGTCGGCACGCTCGGCGTGCTTAGCGGCGTCCAGCTCGATCGCCTTGGCGTAGGCCTCCCCGACGGTGGCGCCGAGAGCGGGATCGAAGGTGTTGTCCTTAACGAGAGAGGAAAGGAGCGCCGTGGTGTTCACGGCCACGTCGCGCGGCATCGCCAAAGCCAGGTAGGGATCGAGGCCGTACTTCAGCATCACGGCGAGAAGGTCGGCATCGACCGAGCCCTCGAACTTAGCCGCGGCGGCCTCGGCCACGACGGCGTCAAACGCCTCGCCGACGGCCTCAGGGGCGCTTGTCAGCTGGTAACCCTTCATGGCCTCAGCCACGGCGGCCTTACCCTCGTCATCAAGGACCTTATGAGCGGCGACGTTCAGCTTAAAGAACTTGGCAAGGTCAGCGACGTGGTTCAAAAGAGTCTCGGCCTCGGTGAGGGCGCGGGAGTAATAGCGGATCGCGTACACGTCGCCCGTGAAGGTGGCGGTACCACCGATCGAGTCGGTCCAACCGGCACCGCTGAAGAAGGCGGGAAGAACGCCGTAGGGCGTCTCGTCGAGGGGAATCGAATAGACCTGGTCGACCATGAACTTAGCGGTCGAATTGGCGGCCTGGGCGGCGGCCATGGCCTCGTTGGCCTCCTCCTTGGTGGCGTACAGCTTATACGTGCAGTTTTCCTTGGTCAGGCCCTGAAGGATCGCCGTCGTGATGCCCGTGTAGGGCTCAAAGTTCTCATCGAGCCACTCGTAGCTGTTGCCGTTCTTCTGGCGGCTGAGACGGTAGCCGATGAGGCAGGAGGTGTCGGCATAGAAGGGCGCATCGATAACGTCCACCACAAAGCCCTCGGCGCCCGCGTTGTACATCGCAAAGGCGGGCAGGCGGGTGCCGGCAGCGGTCGCGGCCTTCAGGGCATTCACCTCGTCGAGCGAAAGGTCGATGTTATCGGCAAGGTTCATCGAATACGACACGGTGCTGGCGCCCTTGCGGAAGGCAAAGGTGGTACCGCTCGGAACAAAGTTTCTGGTAAAGCCGGAGTAGGTGAACTGCGTCCAGCTGTTGCCGTTGCTCCAGGAGGAGGGGCCGGTGGCGGCGGAATAGCTCGCAAAGGCGAACGTAGCGCCCTTATTCTCAGTGGCGGCGGCAAGACCGGTGGAATTCCAGGCATTCAGGTAACCGCCGCGGAGGTAGAAGGTCCTCGAGTTCGAGGACAGCGAGCGGACGTCCAGAACGTGCTCGATCGTCAGGTTGTAGTCGGTGGCCGTCATCGTGCCCGCGGGCTTGATGGTCAGAACGCCGGCCGCGATCGAAAGCTTACCGTCCGCCACCGTGCCGTTCGTGGCACTCAGCGAGGGGCTGCCGGTCTTTTTCCAGATGTAATCGGAAAGGCTGGAGCCAGACTTGGTGTTAAAGAAGTCTGCGGCAAAGAAGAGATCGTCCTGCACGTAGAGGTCGTTATAGTCTTCCTCCGTGAAGGTGGGCTCCTCTGCCTTGGTGCCCGTAGCAAAGACGGTCAGCGCGAACAGGGGGAGCGCGGTGACCACCATGGCTACGAGAAGCAGCATGGATAAGATACGCTTTTTCATAAGGGTTTCTCCTTCGTGAAAAAATATTTGCTTTTTAAACGTCTCGCCAGCGCGAGTGCGCGCATAAAAAACTATGTTTAAACATTATAACACAGTTCTCTCAAGCAGTCAATATAAAGTTTGACTAAAAAAACAATATTTTTTGTGCAGAATGACGAAACCGAGGCGCGGTGAAAAAGCCGGGGTCTGAGGATCGTTTTCGGCGAATGTGTAAAAGAAACTTTGCATAAAATGGAGAAAAAAAGAGAAACGCCACGAGCGTTTCTCTTTTTTGGTAACAGAAAACCACGCAAAAGGAGCGTGGTTTAAAAAGGGTAGCCAAAAGCAAGCAATGGATAAGCGCAGGATGTTTTAAGGGGAGGCCCCCTCCGGGAGGGAGCTGTCACCGAAGGTGACTGAGGGAGAGTGCGTGACTTTTTTGAAGCAATTACGGCAAAACGGGGTATAAGCTGTTTGTGTACGCAGGCTCCTTCCACCGCAAGCGGTCCCCC
>JAFVYX010000087.1 GCA_017500625.1 Clostridia bacterium
ATACCTTCTACGCCCCCCATTCGCGCCATACCGAGAGCGACCGTGCGGCGATCGAGAGCCATTACGCGCTGACCGTCCTTTCTACCTCGGACAAGGCGGGCGTCTTCGCCGTGGAGGCCAAGGGCGGCCGTGAGATCTTCATTACGGGCCACCCCGAGTACGATCCCCACACGCTGGAGCGCGAATACCTGCGTGACAAGAACCAGGGCCTGCCGATCGCCCCGCCCGAGAATTATTACCCGAACGACGACGATACTGCACCGCCTCGCGTCACCTGGCGCGCCCACGCCAACCTGCTCTATTCCAACTGGCTGAACTACTACGTCTACCAGACGACCCCGTACGACATCACCGAGATCGAGGGGCGGTAAATTTCGGGCATAACCGCAAAAAAGGAGCCGTTGGCTCCTTTTTTTGCTATCGCGCTTCTCGCGCCTTGACGTACGCTTGGTACGCCGGCGCCCCGAGAAACGCAATTTCTGCTCCGAAATTTCCGCGCCCCTCTGCGACGAATTCCGGCATAACCGCAAAAAAGGAGCCGTCGGCTCCTTTTTTTTACTATCGCGCTTCTCGCGCCTTGACGTACGCTCGGTATACTTCTTTCTTGCTATTTTTTCACTTCTCCCCAAAAAAGCCCGCCGAGAAGGTCAGATTGACGGCGTCCGCGATGAGACGCGCGGCCTTTTCGGTCAGGACGTCGCTCTGCCGCGGCGAAACGAAGAAGGAGGCCCCCTCGTTGAGCACCTCGCGGAGGGGCTCGGGGATCTCGCCGTCCGAAAGCCCCGCACGCTCAAAGGCGTCGAGGACAAGCGTTGCGGAATCTACCACCGAGGGGATCCCGATCGCGATCACGGGTACGCCGAGCGTCTCGCGGTCAAGCGCGCGGCGGGCGTTGCCGATGCCCGAGCCGGGGCGGATCCCCGTATCGCTCAGCTGGACCGTGGTGGCAAGGCGCGAGACCGAGCGCGCCGCCAGCGCGTCGATCGCCACAATGAGATCGGGCGTAACGGCGTCTCGTGCCCCCGCCACCAAGAGCTGCGCCTCGATGCCCGTTTGTGCCAGCACCCCCGGCGCTAGGAGTGAAAGCTCCACGTCGGAAAAGCGTGCGAACAGGGCGGGATCCTCGCTTTTGATGTGCCGCGTGGCGATCATCTCGCGGATACTGTCGGGACCGATCGCGTCCGAGGTAAGGTAGCGGTTGCCAAGCCCCACAACCAGCACCGAGGAAACGCTTTCGCACGTTGCCGCCGTGAATTCCCCAATGAGGCCCGAAAGCGTGCGTGAAAGCCCCGAAAGCGTCGCATCGTCGATCTCCCAAAGGGGAGGGAAGGTCATCGTAACGTAGGTCCCCTGCGGCTTTCCGATCGCCTCGGCCCCCTCGTCGCTCTTGACCGAAAGTCGGCTGATGCGGCAGCCGTCCCCCTCGTCCTCGCGGTATTCGACTCCCGCCAGTGCCGTGTCGGCCCGCATTCTCTCGCAGGCAAGGTCGGTGCGAAGACCGTCTTCGCGTGTTTTTTCGTCCATACGTTTATCCCCCATTGCCGTGAGTATCGCCGCGCTTTTTGATTCATATACACAAGCGAAAGAGAACAAACTGCACAAAAAAACGAAGACTTCCTTGTGCAAGTGGACGATTAGCATCGCGCCGCCAAAAAAAAGTTGCATTTTGATGTTCTCAATGCTATAATAAGGTATATTATTATGCGCAAACGCAAGGAGTCCATTATGAAAAAGCACCTGTCTCTCGTTCTTATGGTATTGCTGCTCCTTTCGGTTCCCCTGGGGCTTGCCTCGTGTGGGGAAATGGAGGATAGCGGTGCGGTCGTGAATCTCTACTATCTGGGAGAGACCTACGATTTTGACCCGGCGCGCGTTCTTTATGACGATGACGCGATGCGTGTCACCACCCTGCTCTTTGAGCCGCTCTTCACGCTCAATGAGAAAGGAAAGGTAGAGCCCGCCCTCGCGGAGAGCTACAAGATCCTGCGCGATACCGAGGAGAACTTGTATCAGATGGAGATCACGCTCCGCAAGACCTCTTGGAGTGACGGCAACCCCGTCAAGGCGGAGGACGTGGTCTATTCCTGGCAGAGGATCATCGAGCCCGATTTCAAGTGCGATGCCGCCCCGCTTCTCTATAACATTGAGGGCGCCATTGAGGTCAAGAACGGCGATCTGCAGTCCTCGGTCGGTGACTTCAAGGTAACGGCGGAGGACGCCGATACCCTCACGATCACCTTCCGCAACGTCTACGACGAGGACGGCAACGTCGTGGAGATCGATTACGATGCCTTCCTTCGCAACCTCACCAGCCCCGCGCTGGCTCCCGTCCGTCAGGCGGTGGTCTCCAAGGCGACCGAGTACTGGGGCAGAAACTCCACCACGATCGTGACGAGCGGCCCCTTCACCGTCCGTACGTTGGACTACGATCTCGGTGAGTTCACGCTTGAGCGCAACATGTACTACAACTACCCCAACAAGGATATGGTTCCCGAGGGGGAGCGTCCCGACAAGCACGTAAGACCCTATCAGCTCATCACCACCTGGAAGGCCGCGCTCGATGAGCTTGGCGACCTCTTTGCCGATGAGTCCCTCTTTTTGATGTCGGATATGCCCGTTGAGCTGCGTGAGCAGTACAAGAAGGACGCCAAGGTCACCGACGTCCTCTCGACGATGTCGATCCTCTTCAATCTGGACACGCCTCGCCCCGGCAGTGAGAACGGCATTAAGAAGGCCGAGGTCAGAAAGGCCCTTTCCCAGGCCCTCGACCGTGAGGCGATCGCCGATCTTCTCGTCTTTGCCGAGCCCGCCACGGGCTTTGTGAGCCACGGTGTGTTTGAGACCGACAGCCGCCGCGACACCTTCCGTGAGAACGCCGCCGAAGGTCTTCTTAGCAAGAACGCCGATCTCACCGCGGCCAAGGCCGTCACCGACCTCGTTCCCAACGCGGCCAAGCAGATCATTCTCGGCTATGCCGACAGCGATTCTAACCGCGCGGTGGCTGAGTACGTCCAGGAGGTTTGGGGTGAGCTGGGCTTCAACGTCTCTCTCCGTCCTCTCGGTGCTACCGAGTGGGCCGTCTTTGAGGACGGTACCCTGAAGCTGGAGAAGGACATCTCCTCGGCCGAAAAGCAGAACGTGAAGTATCACTTCCGTTCCCCCGACATTC
>JAFVYX010000088.1 GCA_017500625.1 Clostridia bacterium
CGCCGAATGCGGCGTAAACATAGTCGACATTTCCCAGAGCGTACTGCGCGAATACTTCGCAATGATAATGCTTGTCGAGATAGACGGCGCGTCAATGCCGTTCACCGAATTCGTAGACACCATGAACGCCCTCGGCAAGGAAAAGGGACTCGAGATCCACACCATGCACGAGGACATCTTCAACTCCATGCACCGCATATGACCCCGAAATAAGGTGACGACAAATGATAAACGTATCAGACATACTCGAAACAATAAGCATGATCCGGGAGGAAAATCTCGACGTACGCACAATAACCATGGGCATATCGCTGTATGACTGCGTATCGGATGACCCCGACAAACTGCTCACAAAAATATACGATAAGATAACAAAATCCGCAGAACACTTAGTCGAATGCGGACTCGATATAGAAAAGGAATACGGCATCCCGATCATCAACAAGCGCGTATCGGTAACCCCAATGTCGCTTGTGGGCGGATGTCTCGATCATGACGGCTGGGTAAAGGCCGCACAAACCCTCGATAAGGCCGCAGATACCCTCGGCATCAACTTCATAGGCGGTTACGGCGCACTCATACAAAAGGGTATGTCAGGCTCGGCATCCCGACTCCTCGACGCACTCCCCGACGCCCTCTCATGTACAGGCAAGGTCTGCTCATCGGTAAACGTAGCCTCCACAAAGACAGGCATCAACATGGACGCCATCAACCGCTGCGCATCCATAGTAAAACAGCTCGCCTACAATACCAAGGATCAGGACTCCATAGGCTGTGCCAAATTCGTGGTCTTCGCCAATGTCCCCGATGATAACCCGTTCATGGCAGGCGCTTTCCACGGCATGGGCGAGGAAGAATGTGTAATCAACGTAGGCGTATCGGGCCCCGGCGTAGTAAACAGCGCGATAAGAAGAGCCGGCGACTGTAATCTCAGCGAACTCGCCGACATAATCAAGAAAACCGCATTCAAGATAACCCGTATGGGTCAGCTGGTGGCAAGCGAAGCATCACGCCGTCTCAATGTCCCGTTCGGCATAGTAGACCTGTCACTCGCACCGACCCCGGCAGTAGGCGACTCGGTAGCAAGAATACTTGAGGGCATGGGACTCGAAGTCTGCGGAACCCACGGCACCACAGCAGCCCTCGCAATGCTCAACGACACAGTCAAAAAGGGCGGCGCAATGGCGTCATCCCATGTAGGCGGTCTCTCGGGCGCATTCATCCCGGTATCCGAAGACGAAGGCATGATCGCCGCAGCAGCCTCGGGCAATCTCACCCTCGATAAATTAGAAGCCATGACCGCAGTATGCTCGGTAGGACTTGACATGATAGCAGTCCCGGGCGACACCCCCGAAGCCACAATAGCAGGCATAATAGCCGACGAATGTGCCATAGGCATGGTCAACAGTAAAACCACCGCCGTCCGCATCATCCCGGCATACGGCAAGACAGTAGGCGACTCGGTAGCCTTCGGCGGACTGTTAGGCGAAGCCCCCATCATCCCGGTAAAAGAACCGTCCCCCGCAGTATTCGTAGGCCGAGGCGGCAGAATCCCCGCACCGATCCAGGCATTGAAGAATTAACGGCGGGATAAAAGAAACGCCGCTTAATGGGCGGTGAATTAAGAAAACAAACAAGTTTGCAGAAACTAAGGAAGTGTTAGGGGTTCACTTTAGTGAACTGGGGCCCCGAATGCGGCGACGTCGAGCTGACGCGCACGCGCCGTCTTTCCGGCACGCGCACCGACTTCAAGCGCCTGGAGGCGCTCAACGACCTCTCGCGCCGCTGCTGCGCCTCACCGATGACGGCGGCCGAGCTGCGGAGTGAGCTTTCGGCTGCCCTCTCGCGCCGCCGCCCCCTTCCCCTCTACCTCGGGAGCGCGCTGGCGGGTGGCGGCTTTGCCGTCTTCTTCGGCGGCGGCATCGTGGACGGGATCTTCGGTGCGCTTTTCGCGCTGCTCATCTGTCTTTTGCAGGAGACGTTGCCTCGCCTTTTCCCCAATAACGTCCTCGTTTCCTTTGTCGCGGCGCTCCTTTCGGGCGTGGGCGTCGGCACGGTCTCTCTCGTCCCCTCGCTCATTCACCCCGATATGGTGATGATCGGCGATATCATGCTTCTCATTCCCGGCATCGCCCTTACGGTGGCGATCCGCAATATCCTCGTCGGCGATACCATCTCGGGCGTTTTGCGCCTCACCGAAAGCATGGTGGTCGCCGTGGCGCTGGCGGGCGGCTTTATGGTCGCGATGAGTCTTTTCGACATCGGCTACCCCGGTGCCAACGCCCACGCCCCGTGGGTGCAGCTCCTCTGCGGTGCCGTCGGCTCGGTCGGCTTCTCGCTCATCTTCCGTCTGCGCGAAAGATTTCTTCCCCTCGCCGCCCTCGGTGGGCTTGTCAACTGGGGGGCCTACCTTCTCCTTTTCCGCCTGACGGACAACCTCTTTCTCTCCTGCCTTCTGGCGGCGGTCGTTGCCGCGGTGTACGCTGAGCTTCTCGCCAAGCGTCTCCACGCCCCCACCACCGTGTTCCTCGTGCCCGCCGTGATCCCCTCGATCCCCGGGAGCAACCTCTATTACACCATGTTCGGCGTTGTGCGCGGTGACTGGGGCTACGCCGCCAAAAACGCGCTTCTGACCGCCGAGTACGCCCTGGCGTTGGCCGCGGGCATGAGCATCGTTTTCGTTCTTTTCGCCACCCATCAGAAGCTTCTTGCCCGAATCAAAAATAGAAAAGAGAGGTAGATCCTATGTGTGTGATCGCCGGTTACGCGGGGCACCGTCCCGCCGCTCCCGTTCTTATGGAAATGCTTGAGCGTGTCCAGTATTTTGACGGCGGCATGGCCACGGGCATTGCCACCGTGCACGAGGGCAAGCTCTACACCGCCAAGGTGCTGGGCGACGTCCGCACCCTTGCCGAGACGACCGACGCCCTGCGCTTTCCCGGTACCGTGGGCATCATTCATACCCGTCCGTGGGGCGACTTTCAGTCGCACGCCCACCCCTTCACCGACGAGAGTGGCGAGTTTGCCTTCTGTGAGAACGGCACCTATTTTCAGGTCCTTGCCCCGGAGTTCACTGCCGAGTCCGAGCGCGTGATGGGCGAGTATTTCCGTCGCGGTGTGACGATCAAGAGCGCCGTCGACCGTCCCGACGACCCGAATTACGCCCTCGGCTATCTCTCCCTGCCGAACGGTAAGACCTACCATAATGCCGAGGTCTATGCCCAGACGATCGGCGAGGCCGTCAGGAATTGCCCCGATGCGGCTATGGCCGAAGCCGTGGCTGCCGCCACCTCGGCCGCCCTTTCGCGCTTTCCCGCTGAGCTTGTCACCCTCTCGGTCCACGCGCGCCTGCCCGATACCGTGACCGTCGGCCGCGTCACGCGCCCGATGACGGTCGGCTATGGGAAGGGCGAGACCTACCTCGCCACCACCCCGATCGCCTTCCCCGAGGAGGTACGGCGCGGCCCCATCACCTTCCTGCCCACGGCCTCGGTCTCGCAGATCACGCCGCGCGGCCTCACCGTCACGAACCTCGGCATTGACGGGGTACGCGTCGAGGAGCCCGATTACCGCGTCGGCGCGATCGTCCGTGCGCATCTTGAAAAGCGGCTCACGGGCCGCCGCGAGGTCCCCCTTTCTATGGAGGAGTTCGATACCCGCGCCTGGCACCCCGCCGTATGGCGCGAGCCGCTCATCGATTGCCGCATCGTCTCCCCCATGGGCCACATGAAGCCCGCGGTCGCCGCGGTCTACGAGGCCCTTTGGAGCTTCTACCGTGAGGGGCGTCTCCACTGGAGGAACGAGGAGATCCCTGGCGGCTACGTCTCAAAATTCTGGCTCGAATGATAAGAAGGGAACGGCAAGACCGCTTGCCGTTCCCTTTTTCGCTTCCCTCGGCCATCGCGCCGTCATTTTCCCGATTTTTCTTGACTTTCGGTGGCGAGGGTGCTATACTTGATTTGCCAAAGGCCCCCAAGGGGCTGTCGGCGCGGAGGGGACTATGACAGCGGTAAAGAGCAAACGCTCAAATGAGATCAATATGACCGAGGGGGCGCTCCTCGGCAAGCTTCTTCTTTTCACCCTGCCGATCATCGGGACCAACGTTCTTCAAGCTCTTTTCAACACGGTCGATATGATCGTTGTCGGCAAGTACGAGGGAGACATCGCCCTCGGCGCCGTCGGTACGACGGGCTCGCTCATCTCACTCATCACCTCACTTTTCATCGGCCTTGCGCTCGGTGCGGGTGTTTGCGTGTCGGTCGCGCTCGGCGCCCGCAAGGATCGTGACGTTTCGGATTTCGTACATACGGGCATCTCCCTGGCACTCATCTCGGGCGTTTTCGTGGCGCTCATCGGCTTTGCCTTTGCCCCCGTCTTTCTCTCCTGGATGAACGTTGAGGGCGCACTCCTTGAGATGGCCACCGCGTACGTCCGCGTTTATTTCATCGGTGCCCCCTTCGTCACGCTCTATAACTTTGGATTTGCCGTTATGCGCTCCCTGGGCGACACGCGCCGCCCCCTCTTCTATATCACCGCGGCGGGCATCGCCAACGCGGGCTTTAACCTCTTTTTTGTGGCGGTATGCCACCTCGGTGTCGTGGGCGTGGCGCTCGGCACGGTCATTTCCTATCTCGTTTCCTCGACCTGCGTCATTGTCAGTCTCTGTCGGTATCGGAACGCCTGCCGTCTCTCGCTCCGCCGTCTCCGCCTTTCGCCCCGTCACCTTAAGGAAATTTGCCGCATCGGGATCCCCTCAGGGGTCCGCGGCGCCCTCTTTGGCCTTTCCAACACGATGCTCCAGGCCTCGGTCAACTCGCTCGGCGATATCGCCACCGCAGGCGGCGCCGCAGGCGCCAACATTGAGACCTACCTTTACAACTCGGTGTCGGGCTATTCGGCCACCGCCGCCGCCTTTGTCGGCCAGAACTACGGGGCAGGGAAGCACCGCCGTATCCGCCGCGTGCTTTGGCTTTGCCTGCTTCTTACGGCCACCACGGGCGCCGTCGTCGGCTGGGGCTTCCTCTTTTTGCGCGGCTCACTCCTTAGTCTCTATCTCGACGCCGCCAGCCCCGCTCTGCCGTACGCCATGGAGCGTATGTTCGTGACCTTCTCGCTCTATTTCCTGGAGGGCATCTACGAGACGCTGAGCGGCGCCCTGCAGGGCATCAAGGTCACGATCCTGCCGACCGTGGCGACGATCCTCTGCATCTGCGCCTTCCGTCTCCTTTGGATCTTCCTCGCATTTCCTTTGCCTGCCCTGCATCGGATCGGCGGCCTCTACCTTTGCTACCCGATCTCCTGGGCACTGAACATCGTTTTTCTTGCGGCGATGATCCTATACTACTACCCCCGCATCTGCCCACGGGAGCCACTCCCCGAGCAATAAAAAGAGAGCGACCGCGGTCGCTCTCTTTTTTTGTGTCCTCCGCCTGCCGCCCTCACCCCTTTTCCATTTTTCTCATATTGTAAACAAAACCTTTCAATTACAAAAGACCGAGCTTTTTCGCGATGTTCTCCTTGGCCGCGCGCTTGCGGCGCTTATACAGTCCCTCGCCCATATAGTAAAGGGGGCTGCGCCGTGCGCCACGCCCTTCGCCGATGTCAAGGCGCATTTGGCGGGCAATGCGTTCCTCGCACACCTCGCCGATCGCCTCGTCGATGAGGCGGTTCAAGGCGTGGTAGCGCAAAAGCACGTCCTCTCCCGCGGCGCGCCGCCGAAGCACCGAGGCGCGGCGGTCGTAGTCCCCGACCAACGAGACGATCAGGCGGTTGAGTGCCGCGGGGAGCGGCACGCCCGCCTCGGGCATCACCGTGATGCGGCTCTCCATCAGGCCACCCCGCCGCGTAGGGCAAACACCGCGTCCTCAAGCTCCTCGCAGAGCCCGTCGGCGCGGTCCCAAAGCTCCTCAAGCACGTCCTTGACCTGTTCGCACTCCTCGCAAAGCTCTCGTAGCTCGCGGATCCTTTCACGGCTCTCGGACAGCTCGTCGCCCATCTCGAGCAGCAGCTCCTCGCGCCGTCTCTCGGCCGCCCGTAGGGTGCCCTGCGTTGAGCGCAGAAGCTCACGCACCAGCTCGATCTCCTCGCGGATCTCGTCGGGCTCACGGCAGGTGGATTCGCCGTAGCCGTCGTCACGCTCATAAAACGTATGAGAATAATGATACATAGATTTTCCTTTCTTTGATCGTCGGAAAAAGTCACGCGTTGGGTGACTTTTCGTTAAGCAATAGCGCCAAGACCACAAAAAGCGGCATTGACGCCTGGAATGTTGGGATCGTCTGCGCGGTGTGGAACGCGCTATATGAGCATTATAACCCATTATAATTCACTTGTCAAGTAACTTTTTTAAGAAAAATTGAAAAAACTCTTGATTTTTTCACGTAATATGTTACAATAGAAGAAAAAGACCGCATTGGGGAGGGAAGTATGACTGTAGGACAACGCCTGCGACTCCGCCGCCGTGAGCTGGGGCTCACGCTGGAGGACGTTGCCATTGCCGCCAACACCAGCAAGCAGACGGTCCAGCGCTATGAGAGCGGTGTGATCGAGAACATTCCGCGCGCGCGCCTTGAGGCGATCGCCGCCGTTTTGAAGGTGGCTCCCGCGCGCCTTTTGGGGTGGGGAGAGGGCGCCCCTCTGCCGCATGCCGACCTTTTGCCGCTCTCGCGCCGCGCCGTGCCGCTGGTCGGCCACATCGCGTGCGGTGAGCCGATCCTTGCCGAGGAGGAATTCTGCGGCTATGAGCTGGCGGGCGGTGACGTCGATGCCGACTTCTGCCTGCGCGCCAAGGGGGACAGCATGATCGGTGCCCGCATTCACGATGGGGACATCGTTTTTGTCCGCCGCCAGGAGAGCGTTGAAAACGGGGAGATCGCCGTGGTCATCATCGATGATGAAGCCACCCTAAAGCGTGTTTATTATGACCGCGCGAAAGGAAAACTGATCCTGACGCCCGAAAATCCGCGCTACGCTCCCCTTTCCTTTGAGGGCGAGGAGCTTTCGAGGATAAAGATCTTGGGCAGGGCTGTCGCCCTCCAAACCCCCCTCCGTTGACCGAGCGGCGAATTCGGGCATAAATTTCCGTTTCCGACCGCTTGCCGTATTTTCATACGCCTGCGGGACGGAGAACGAAAATTTCTCCACCGAATTCCCACGCTCGGGGGCGGCGAATTTTAGCATAAACCGAAAAAAGGAGCCAAGGGCTCCTTTTTCTTCGCCTTTCTTTCCCACTTGACGTACCTTCGTACGCCGTCGGGGAAAGAAGCGACGATTTCTGCTCAAAATTCCCACGCTCGGGGGCGGCGAGCGTTCGCATCATTAAAAAAAGGGGCCAAGGCCCCTTATTTTGTTGTCGGTTTGGCCCTTTTGCCCAAAAAGCGCGGGTGTTTTTTGACTTGACTTTTTATTATTTAGTGGTATAATGGGGGCAACACGTATAGATCCGACCCACACGGGGGGTATGTAATACCCCCAAAACAAGATCGGGCGCGGATCGGAAAGGCAATAAGAGTATGAAACGATCGGCAAGGATCTCGCTTCTCCTTTCGCTCCTTCTGCTCCTCGTGCTTTCGCTCGCTCTCACGGCGTGCGGCGGCGATGACGACGATGAAGGCGTCAAGGGCAAGGACTGTCAGCACGTCTGGGTAGAGGACTACCGGGACACGGACAGTCGTATGTGCGGTGAGGAGGCCTTTGTGCACTACCACTGCACCGAGTGCTTCGATAAAAAGAGAGAGAGTCTCGGCGCGGTGCCCCACCCCGAGAGCGCGCTGGAGACCCGCACGGGCACCGCGGCCACCTGCTATAGCAACGGCTTGACCGACGGTGTGTTCTGCAACCGCTGCATGAGCTGGAAGGTGCCGCAGGAGACGATCCCCGCGGGCCACAAGATGGAGGACGTCGTTGCGGTGGCGCCCACCTGTACCGAGGACGGTCTTTCGGCCGGCTCTGTCTGCTCGGTGTGTGGCTACGCCAACCCCACGCCCTATGTCATTGACGCTCTGGGCCATGACCTTCTGTACACGGGCGGCGTGGACGTCACCTGCACGACGGACGGTATGACCCCCGCCGAGGACTGCCAGCGCGAGGGCTGCGGCTACCACAAGGATTCCGAGGTCATCCCGCACGAGGGCCACGACCTTCATTATAATTACGGCTACGCCGCGACCTGCACGTCTGCCGGTATGACCGACGAGGTGTGGTGCGAGAACTGGCATCTCGACTGCGGCTACCGTGTGGAGGCGGAGGAGATCCCCGCCCTCGGGCACGACATCAAGCAGCACGCCACGGTGGCGGCCACCTGCCAGGCGGGCGGCACCCTTGGCGGCAAGTACTGCGACCGCTGCGAGATCGAGCTGACCCCCACCATGACCACCCTCCGCGCCGACTGTGTCTTTGATGCCGACGGCGTTTGCACTACCTGCGGCACGCACGTGACGGCGGGGCTTACCTTTGTCGAGTACCTGGACGGCGTGGCCGTTTCGGGCGTTACGGGCTTTGCGGGCGGCAAGCTGGTCATTCCCGCCACCCACAACGGCAAGCAGGTGCTGGCCGTGGCGGGCGATGCCTTCAAGGATAACACCGCCGTGACCGAGGTGGTCCTTCCCTCGACGGTGACGGCCGTGGGTGCCGAGGCCTTTGCGGGCTGCACGGCGCTCGAAAAGGTGACGGTTTACGATTTTGCCTCGGTCTCGGGCTTCCACGGCGAGTGGTGCGACAAGGACGACGTTAAGATCTACGCCATCTACACGAAAAAGCGGAATCCCTTTGAGACCTACCTCGCGGCTCTCGACAGAATGCAGACAAACGCCGACCGCTACCGCCTGACCATCAACCAGACGGTCTCCGAGGCGATGCCGCTGTACGAGAACTACGAGAGCACCGATACGACGACCGTCGTGCGCGAGAAGGCGGGCGACAACTGGTACGAGTACGTCGATTTCCAGGTGCTTGAGTCCCAGGGCGGCCAGAGCGTGGCCCAGATCCAGAAGCAGAAGACCTGGTACTATAACGGCAAGCTTTACCAGGACCTGCTTCAGGAGGTGAAGCAGAACGGCCAGACGCTCCAGAGCCAGTCGCAGAAGATCTCGCTGGCGGCGGGCAAGGAGTACATGCGCTCGCTCGTCCTGGCGGCGGGGGCCAGCTTGCCTCGCCTTGACGAGACCTACTTTGAGGACGTCGATTATTACCTCGCCTCGGACGGCACCTATACGCTCCGTCTCGTCATGGACGGCGATAAGATGCTCGAGTACGTCCTCTCGGTCATGGGCGACGACCTTGCTGAGCTCATTGAGGGCGGCGCCGAGATCGACATCACCACCTGCACCTACGTCTTTACCCTGGACGGCGAGGGGCATCTCCTCACGATCGATGCCGACTGCGAGATGACGCTCGGTGCCGGCGGCACCGTGGCCATGACGGGCGGCGGTCACTCGTCCTACGTCTGGACCGAGATCGGCACGCTCGCCGCGGTACAGAACCCCGGCACGGGCTACACCGATTACACGGCGAATATGGCAAACTGCCGTCACTACAGCCAGAAGACGAACCCCGGCAAGGCCCCGACCTGCACCGAGGACGGCGTGACCGACGGTATCTACTGTGCGACCTGCTATGCCGACGTTCAGGCGATGACCGCGGTCCCCGCCACGGGCCATACCGATGAGGACAACGACGAAAAGTGTGACGTTTGCGAGGGCTCGACGACGGCCAGCAACGGCATTCTCTACGACTTCTCCGAGGACGGCAAGACCGTCACGGTGCTGGGCATCGGCACCTGCACCGATAAAAAGATCGTCCTTCCCGCCGAGCTTTACGGTATGAAGGTCACCACCATTGCCGCAGGCGCCTTCCGCGATACGGGCATCACGGAGATTGTTATCCCCGAGACCGTCACCGTGCTCGGCGCGAACGCGCTGCCCGATACCCTTACGCGCGCCACAGCCCCGACGCATCTTCTCTCGCTCCTTCCGAAGACGCTGGAGGTCCTGAAGATCAAGGGCGGTGACACCCTGGCTGCGGATTCCATTAAGGATATGCCGAAGCTCTGGGGCGTTTACGTCCACAAGATGATCGCGACCTACGAGGACGGTGCCGTTTCGGGCTGCCCAAATCTTACCGTTGTCGCGGGTCAGCTTAGCTACAACTATCCCCATGCCTTCTCGGATGCTCTCGGCGGTCTCCTTAAGAACGCCAGTGACGTGTATCAAGGCGCCTCCGAGGATGACTTTGACACGAAGTACGTGAAGGACGGCGATTACCTCTATTCCTTCCGCTATGACCACAGCTACGTGGCGATCCTGCTCTACTTCGGTGACGAGGCGGTCGTGACGGCCCCCACCTCCTATAACGGCAAGGTCTGCCGCATCGAGGACGGTGCCTACCGTTACAACCCCGCCATCGAGACGCTGGTCATTCCCACCCTCTCGTCGGACTCGCTCCTCAGCTACTACGCCGTCCCCTACCTCGGCTGTGAGAACCTCAAGACGCTGGAGGCCTCCTACTCCGACCTCAAGAGGATCGACAACGAGGCGTTTGCCACGATCACGCACGCCATCGTTTCCCAGGGCGCGAGCGTTGGCGAGCTTCACGATGAGAGTGAGACGCTTAAGAAGATCACCTACGGTCTTGGCGTTACCTCGATCAGCTCGATCGGGAACGGGGCGGTCACCGAGGTCGTGATCCTCAATAAGGACGTTGAGATCTCCAGCCGCACAGAGCTCTTTGGGGGCTACCGCCTCTCGGTCGAGCGCGTGGTGCTCCCCGCCGGCATGCAGACCCTCCCCGCCAAGATGTTCTACGGGGCGAGCGCTGTCAAGAGCGTGGTGCTTCCCACCGCGATCACCGAGATCCCCTCCTACTTCTTCTACAACTGCACAAAGCTTGAGAGCGTTGAGATCCCCGAGGGCGTCACCACGATCGGTGACAGGGCCTTCCGCGGCTGCTCGAAGCTCGCCGACGTCTCCCTGCCCTCGACCCTCCGTGAGATCCAGGCCTACGCCTTCCAGTGGTGCTCGGCACTGACCTCGGTCGTCCTGCCCACGATGCCCGCGGACGAGGAGCTGGTGCTTGGTGATGCCCTCTTCTATCAGTCGGGCATTGAGACCATGGCCTTCCCCGAGGGCGTTGTGACGGTTCCCTACAACTGCTTCTACGGCTGTAACGCCTTCACCTCGGTCAGCTTCCCCTCGACGCTCCGCAAGATCGGCTCCTCGGCCTTCTACGGTGTCACGCTTGCCGATGTCACGATCCCCGAGGGTGTCACCGATATCGGCGGTGCCTTCTCGCAGGCAACGCTCGGCAAGGTCAACCTGCCCTCCACCGTGACGAGCATGAGCGGCGCCTTCTACCATGTCGGTGTTCTGACGGTGGCAGACGGCGTGACCGAGATCCCCTCCTCAACCTTTGACAGCTCCTACGGTAAGCTGACAACGCTTGTCATAGGCAAGGATCTTGTGACCGTGAGCGACACTTGCATCAGGAAGGCCTATGAGGTCATTAACCCCGCGGGTGCCAACACGGTGCTTGAGACCACCTTCACGTACCTGGTGGAGGCCCCCCACGCCGGCCCCGACAGCCGCCTCTACGAGCTTGAGGGTTACCTCTTCTATAGGAAGAACGACGGCACGAGTGCTATGATCGCAAGTCTTGGTGAGCTTCCCGAGGACGTGGTGCTTCCCACCCTGCCGAACGGAGAGACCTACACCATCGGCGGCAACGTGTTCCGTGATGCCGACATCGTCTCGCTGGTGATCCCCCGGTGCGTGACGGGCATCGCTAACAAGGCGTTCTACAATTGCCGTCAGCTCGCCACGGTCTATTATAACGCCACCATCACCGACGACGCCTTCGGTGAGGACGTCTTCTACCGTTCGGGCACGGGTGATACCGTGGTCACGATCGGTAAGGACGCCGGCCGCATTCCTCATTACTTCTTCAGTGAGGGCGGCGTGAATTACTCCCACGACAGCTTCCGCGTCCGTGAGATCGTCTTTGAGGCGGGCAGCACCTGCATCGAGATTGGCGCTTACGCCTTCTACGACAGCCAGACGCTGAAGTCTCTGACGATCCCCTCGACCGTTACGACGGTGGGTGAGCGCGCCTTTGGTCAGCTCATCCTGCTTGATACCCTCGTCTGGGGTATGGCTGGCGGTGAGGGCGTCCACGAGACCGCCTTTGACAGTGCGCGCTCGAACGACTATAACGACTACAACCCCGACAACGGGCGCTATCCCGACCTTACCGTGATGCTCAAGAACACGGTCGCTACCCTGCCCGTCGGCTTCTTCGGTGAGCAGAACTACCGTATCGTCGAGATCGTCTTTGAGAACGGCAGCATTCTCACCGAGGCGCCGAACCTCGGCTACATGTACAACTCGCGCCTTGCATCCCTCACTCTCCCCGCTTCGGTCAGAACGATTCCCGAGAAGGCGTACCGCTACTGCAATGCCCTTGCGAGCGTCACCCTCAACGAGGGCCTTGTCGAGATCGGTAAGGAGGCCTTCAGCGCTGAGATCTATCTCGCCTCGCTCACC
>JAFVYX010000089.1 GCA_017500625.1 Clostridia bacterium
GGATCCCAAGTACGAAACGACGAGAAGGATCGTTCGATACCTCCTTTCGTTCGGCGCGAGGATCTTTCTCCGGACGGAGCACAGTATCGGCCTAAAGTCGCCCGGCATACACTATTATGACGGGGATTTCCCCAAAGAGGTGGAGATGATCCTTGTCATCGGAGGCGACGGCTCGGTGCTGGACGCCTCGGTGTACGCGATCGGCGCGGGAATCCCACTTCTTGGCGTCAATCTCGGGCGTCTCGGGTATCTTGCAGAGATCGATGCCGACGAGTGCGAGATCCTTTCCCGGCTCTTTACCGATGAATTTTCGATCCGTGAGCATATGACCTTTCACGTTTCCCTTGTCCGTGGCGGTGAGGAAATGGACCTTGTGCGCTGCGCGGTGAATGACGTTGTCATTTCGCAGGCTGAGGGGGAGGGAATGTCCGAGCTCCGCTTGGAGGACGGCCACGGCAATCATCTGACCTATCTTGCCGACGGTATTATCGTGGCAACACCCCTCGGCTCCACGGCCTATTCGCTGTCGGCGGGAGGTCCGATCATTGATTCCTCGCTGAGCGCGATGTGTGTGACGCCGATCTGCGCTCATTCGCTTTTCTCGCGCTCGATCATTTTCCCGACCGACATCGTGCTTTCCGTGAAGAACATATCGCACCGCGAGGGAAAAATGAAGGTTTCTATCGACGGTGGCGAGAACCATACGCTGGAGCCCGAGGATCTCGTAAAGATCTCGCGTTCGGAAAAGACATTACAGATCATCACGCTCAAAAACGAAAGTGCCGTCGGCATTCTTTGCCGTAAAATGAAGCACCTCAATCAACGTGTTTGAAAGGAAAACGGAGATGAAGAACAAAAGACAGGAAGCGATCCTTGAGCTTATTGAAAGATACGAGATCCAAAAGCAGGAGGAGCTGATCCGCCTGCTCGAGGAGCGCGGCTTTACCGCCACGCAGGCCACCGTTTCCCGCGATATCCGCGAGCTGAAGCTGATGAAGGGCACGGGAGAGGGCGGCGTGCACAAGTACGTTCTTCCCAGCCGCCGTCAAAACACGGTGCCCAAGTTCAACAGCTCGCTCACCGAGTCGATCATCAAGATCGACAGCGCCGAAAACCTCATCGTCGTTAAGACCTATCCCGGCATGGCGCCTGCGGTTGCGTCCTGCATCGATACCTTTAATATCCACGAGATCGTTGGGAGCGTAGCGGGAGACGATGCCGTCCTTGTGGTGGTGCGTTCCAAGGAGGAGGCCCTCCTTCTTCGCGATAAGCTCCGCAAAATGATGGAAATGATGTGAGAAAGCGGGAAACTCTATGCTGCAAACGTTGCACATTGAGAACATCGCCGTTATCCGAAGGACCGATATTGATTTTTCGGAGGGCTTTTCCGTGCTCAGCGGTGAAACGGGCGCCGGTAAGTCGATCATCATCGATTCGATCGGCTTTGTCCTTGGCAATCGCGGCGGCCGCGAGCTGATCCGCACGGGGGCTGACCGCGCCGTTGTGAGTGCCCTTTTTTCGGTTCCTACAGAGACGGCGGAGCGCCTTTCGGCGCTCGGCGCCGAGTGTGAGGACGGAGAGCTTCTCATCGAGCGCACCCTCTCGGCGGAGGGGCGCAGTACGGCGCGCATTAACGGCCGCCCTGTAACGCTCTCGCTTTTGCGGAGCGCCGCCGAGATGCTTGTCAACATTCACGGACAAAGCGATACGCACACCCTGACCGACGCCGCGAATCAGCGAAAGATCCTCGACGGCTTTGCTGATCACGCCGATCTTTTGGCGGAATATTCCGCC
>JAFVYX010000090.1 GCA_017500625.1 Clostridia bacterium
ATAATAGGGAAGAAAACAAAGGACGGAGTGTCCCTATGGAACGCGAGGAAGCCAAGCGGCTGATCACCGAATACCGCGAGAGGATCGAGCATCACGCGCGCCTCTATTATGAGGAGGACGCCCCCACGATCTCGGACTTTGAATACGATGCGCTCTTCCGCTCCCTGCAGGAGCTGGAGGCCGCCTTTCCCGAGTTTGACAGCCCCACCTCCCCCACAAAGCGCGTGGGCGGTGCGGCGTCCGACCGCTTCCTGAAGTTCGTCCACCGCGTGCAGATGGGCAGTCTTGGCGACGTCTTTTCCGCCGACGAGCTTTCCGACTTCTGTGCGCGCACCGAGGCGGCCCTCGGCACCGAATGCCCCTATTCGGTCGAGCCGAAGATCGACGGTCTTTCGGTCTCGCTCACCTATGAAAACGGTGTCCTTGTGCGCGGCGCCACGCGGGGAGACGGCTTTGTCGGTGAGGACGTGACCGAGAATATCCGTACCATTCGCAACGTCCCCCTCTCGCTCACCGAGCCCCTCCCGTATCTCTGTGTCCGCGGCGAGGTCTATATGCCGCGTGAGGTCTTTACGGCCCTCAACGAGGCGCGCGATGCCGCAGGCGAGGCGCGCTTTGCCAATCCGCGCAACGCGGCGGCGGGCTCGCTCCGCCAGCTGGATCCGCGCGTGACCGCCTCGCGCCGCCTCTCGATCTTTATCTTCAATCTTCAGGAGGGCGAGCTCTACAGCGACGGCCGCACCCCGAGGACACACGGGGAGGTGCTTGAGCGTCTTTCCGCCCTCGGTTTTACCGTTCTTCCCGACCGCAAGACCGTCACGGGCTTTTCGGCCGTGTGGGAGCAGGTCGAGGCACTCGGCGCGATGCGTGAGAGCCGCTCCTACGATATGGACGGCGCCGTCATCAAGGCCGACCGTCTTTCCGACCGCGTGACACTCGGCGAGGGTACCAGCACCCCGAAATGGGCGATCGCCTATAAGTATCCGCCCGAGCAGCAAGAGACCACGCTCGAGGGGATCGAGATCGCCGTTGGACGGACGGGCGTCCTCACTCCCACGGCCTGCCTCTCCCCCGTACGCTTAGCGGGCACCACGGTCAGCCGCGCCACCCTTCACAACATCGACTTTATCCGTGAGCGCGACGTCCGCATCGGTGACCGCGTTATCGTTCAGAAGGCGGGCGACATCATTCCCGAGATCGTCCGCTCTCTCCCCGAGCACCGTACGGGCGGCGAGACTCCCTACGAGATGCCCACGGTCTGCCCCTCGTGCGGACGGCCCGTCGTCCGCGATGCGGACGGTGAGGGCGCGGCCGTGCGCTGTGTCTTTGCGGGGTGCCCCGCCCAGCGTGCCCGCGGCATCATTCACTTTGCCTCGCGCGATGCGATGGACATCGACGGCCTCGGCCCCGCGATCATCTCGCTACTTCTGGAAAACGGCAGGATCGCTGACATCGCCGACCTCTATCGCCTGACCGCCTCGGACATTGCCGACCTTGACCGTATGGGCGAGAAGAGCGCCGAGAATCTCGTGGCCGCCATCGATCGCTCCAAGGCCCGCGGCCTTGAGCGCCTCCTCTTTGCCCTCGGTATCCGTCAGGTCGGCGTTGTCGCCGCCGAGGCGATCGCCGCGCGCTTCCGTACGCTCGAGGCCTGCTTTGCCGCCACCTTTGAGGACTTCTGCACGGTGCCCGATATCGGGGAGATCACCGCCGCCAACCTCGTGGAATTCTTTGCCTCGGAGGAGGCGCGTGCCCTTGCCGATTCCCTCACCGCCGCGGGTGTTCTCACCAAGGCGGTCAAATCCCCCCCCGCCGAGACGCTTCAGGGGCTCACCTTCGTTCTGACGGGCACTCTCCCCCAAATGACTCGTGAGGACGCCTCGGAGCGCATTAAGGCCGCAGGCGGTAAGGTGTCGGGCTCGGTATCGGCCAAGACCTCGTACGTCGTCGCGGGTGAGGCCGCAGGGAGCAAGCTCCAAAAGGCGCAGGCCCTCGGCGTTCCCGTCATCGATGAGGCGGCGCTCCTTGAGATGCTTTCCAAGTAACCCCTCCGCAAAAAAGAAGATAAATGCAAACAATACCATACAAAAGGACCGTTTCCGCATCGAGGAAACGGTCCTTTTTCTTATTCGGGCAACCGCCCGCTTGGACGGAAGCCGTCAAGTCGCCCCTCGCAAATGGCGTGGAAGATGCGGTGACGGAGCCCGGGATTCTCGCGCTCCAGCGTGCGGAGCAGGGCTTTCATGTTCTCGCGCTCGGTGTGCTTGTCCTCGGGACAGCGGCTCTCCACCACGGGCAGGGGATTCTTTCTCACAAAGTATTCCACGTCCTTTTCCTTGGCGTAGAGCAGGGGGCGGATCATCGTCAGGTCGCGGTTTGAGAGATAGGTGACGGGCGAAAAGCAGCCGAGCCGTCCCTCGAAAAAGAGGTTGAGCATAAAGGTCTCAACGGCATCGTCAAAGTGATGCCCGAGCGCCACCTTGTTGCACCCGAGGTCCTTGGCCGCACCGTGCAAAACGCCGCGTCGCATTCTGGCGCAGAGCGAGCAGGGGTTGGGCTCTTGTCGCTCCTCAAAGATGATCCTTGCAATGTCGGTGCGCTCCACGTGGTAGGGCACGTTCCGCTCGCGGCAAAAGTCCGCGATCACCGAAAAATCGCTGCCGGGGAAGCCCATGTCCACCGTCACACCCACAAGAGAGAAGGGGTGAGGATAGAAGCGGCGCAGCTCGGCAAGGCCCGTGAGCAGCGTCAGGGAATCCTTACCGCCCGAGATGCCGACCGCAATGCGGTCTCCGTCCGCGATCATGCCGTAATCGTCCACGGCACGGCGCATAAAGCTCAGGATCCTTTGGATCTCTTTCATAGTCACACCTCGGGTTTCTTTGGCATACAATGGCAGTAAATGAGTGTTTGAGGGAGGGCCATATGGCGATCAGAGTGTATATCGATCAGGGACATAACCCCGAGAACCCCAACGCGGGGGCCGAGGGGAACGGCTACCGTGAGCAGGACCTTGTGTATCGCATCGGGAGGGAGCTGTACGCGCTCCTTGAGACCGACCCTAATTTTGAGGCGCGTCTCTCACGCCCCACCCCCGAGACCGCGCTCGGCGTTTCGGGGACCGACAGCTTGCGCCTGCGGGTGGAGGGAGCGCGGGCCTTCGGTGCCGATCTTCTCCTCAGTATCCACACCAATTCGGCGGATTCGCCCCTTGTCGGCGGCAGCGAGGCCCTCGTTTTTTCGGCGACCAGCCCTGCCTACCGCATTGCCGAGACGGTGCTCGTCTCGCTCACCGAGGCCACGGGCTTCCGTAACCGCGGCGTAAAGCTCCGCCCGGGGCTCTATATCCTCAGGAGATGCCCGATGCCCGCGGTGCTTATCGAGGTCGGCTTTATCACCAACCCCTACGAGGCCACCTTTATGTACGAGAATCCCCGTCTCATCGCACGGGGGATCTACAACGGTCTTGTCCGCTATTACGGGGTATAAGGGGAAAGGCAATTTGAGCAGCGCTCAAATTGCCTTTTTTTTATTTCAGCTCAAGATGCTCGCAGGCGAGGAAGTCCTGCGCCGCCGAAACGCTGTTGGTCGCAAACAGAAAGGCGGCACCGCAGGTGGGGCAAAAGACGCGAATGCCCTCCGCGGTCATTTCCACCTCGTATTCGCCACCGCGGCAGGGGCAGTCGATCTTTCCGTCCGCCTCCAGCTCCTTGACCACAAAGCGCACGATGTCATGGATCTGCGCATCGGGGAAGAAGGGCTCCTCATCGTCGGGCGTTGCGCGGTCGCATTCCTCGTCCTCCTCGATCGGCTCGGCCCCCTTACCGATCAGCTCCTCATAGAGCTTTGTCAGCTCCTCGGTGCTTTTCTCGGTCGCCTCGGTGAGCTTTTCCTCATCGCGCCCCAGAAAGCCGATGTTGATGTCGGTGTAGGGGCAGGCGAGATGAAAGACGTCGCGCCCGTAAAAGAGGGTGTCGGAGAGCGTATAATGGTGATCCTTGCCGCAAAGCAGGCAGGGGACGGTCAGGCGCACGCGGCGGTCGGCGGTGCCGAGCATCGTCATCTGCTCCTCACAGCCGCAGGAGCAGCGCAGGCGCAGAATGTCCTGCGCGCCAAGACCAAAGGCGCCCGCAAGACCGCGGACGATGTAGCCGCACCGCGGGCAGCGGTAGGCCACGTGAGTGGTTTTCGGATTGAGTATCATCGGAAATACCTCGGTTATCGTTCTATGGGGAGGATCCCTCTGTCGGTCACAAGAGCCGCAACGGGCAGATCGTAGCGACCGCGGGGGAGGTGCTCGTTCAGGAAGTCGTGGTAGACAACGCCAATGGCGGTGCCTCCGTACTCGCGCAGAAAGCGATCGTAATAGCCGCCGCCGTACCCGATGCGGTAGCCCTCGCGGTCAAAGGAGAAGGCAGGCACAAGGCAAAGCGAGGCAGGAGCGCCCTCGTAGAGAGGCGCGTCCTCGGGCGGCTCGCTGATACCGTAAAGCCCCGTTACAAGTGTGTCGAGCGAGGAGATATAGTGAAAGGCCATCTCTCCGCCGCGACGCGAGCGGGGAAGCGCCACGCGCTTTCCCTCGGTCAGCGCCCGTTGCAGGAGAGGGGCAATGTCGATCTCGGTGCCGCGCGGGGCATAGCCGAGAATGACGGCGGCGTGGCGGTAAGAGGAGGCCGCCGCGATCGCCCTGCAGACGGCGGCGTCGCGCACCGCCCGTTCGCTCATTGTCAGCGCCTCGCGCCGTTGGCGGTAGAGGTCGCGCAGCGAATTCTTTTCGTCCTTGATTCCGTTCATACGTCACCTCGGCAGGGGCTCGGGAATGGGAGGGACGGCGCGCTCTCCCAGCGGCATCGCCAGAAGCTCAGCCGCAGGGACGGTACGATAGGCGGCGGCAAGCCCCGCCGTCACGGCCAGCGCACGGCTCGGCTCTCTCCGCGAAAGGATCGCCGCCTCGTCGCCCCACCGCGCCGTCAGGCAGGCATCGGCCAGCGTGTCAAGGGTAAGCTCAAACGCCTCGCGGCTCATCGCTCCGCCAAGCGCCCCGTAAAGAAACGTGCGGTCGCTCGTCGGTGTCAGCGAAAGGGGCGCCCTCTCGGTCAGCGAGAATTCCTCGCTCCCCGCCGTCAGAGCGTTGGCCCCTGCGGGGAGGGCGATCGTAAAGCCCATGCGGCGGTAGGCCTCCGCAAGGCCCGCATCGGCGGGCAAGAGGCAGAGCGCGGTCGTGCCCTCGGCCAGAGCCCATTGCGCCGTCTCTCTTATGAGAGTACGCAAGTGCCCTTGTCCCCGTGCGGCCACCGCCGTCGATAGGGCATAAAGGTAGAGAATACGGCACCCCTCGACAAAAAGCGGAAGCGCCGCCCCCTGGCAAAGCACCCCGCCCTCCGAGGAGAGGCGTAGGGGGATCGCACCCGCGGCGGACAGCGCTGAAAGCGCGGCCTCGGCCTCGCCCTCACTGCCGCCAAAGCCCTCGGCATACAGACGGGGCGAGAGCGGGGCACCGACCTCAAACAGTGTCACTTCGTAATGAGCGCGGCCTCGCCAACGCTCCTTGCCGTTTCCTCACCGCGAAGGATCGAGAGCAGGCGGAGCGCAAACTCGGCGGAAACGCCCATGCCCTGTGCGGTCGTGAAGCGACCGTCGGTCACCACGCGCTCATCGGAAACGCGCGCACCGAGAAGCTGAGAGCGGAATTTTTCGGCAGGGTAGGAGGTGGCGGCCAGGCCCGAAAGGAGACCGCGGCGCCCGAGAAGATAGGGGGCCGCACAGATCGCCGCCACGTGAGCGCCACAGCGCTCGGCCGCCGCCAGCAGGCGGTCGGTCACGGGAGAGGCGTTCAGGTGATCCGAGCCGGGAAGCCCTCCGGGGAAGATGACCATACGGAATTCGTCCGCGATCTCGTCGGGGGTGGCATCGGCCGTAACGGCAATGCCGTGACTGCCCATCACGGTGCGCCCCGTGATGCCCACGGTCGTCACCTCCACGCCACCGCGCCGCAGAATGTCTACGGGCGTCAGCGCCTCGATCTCCTCAAAGCCATCGGCAAGCAAAACGTAAACCATAAGAAAACTCCTTAATCAATATTCGTCAAACAAACGGTGGCGCCGCTCCTCGTATTCGGCACGGCTCATGAGCAGCTCACGCGGACGGGCGCCGCCCTGCGATTCGCCAACGATACCCATCTCGCACATCGCATCGATAAAGCGGGAGGCCTTGCCGAAGCCAACGGCGATCTTTCTCTGCAAAAGGGAGGTGGAGATGCTTCCCGTTGAGAAGGCCACCTCCAGCGCCGCCTCAAACTTCGGATCGTCAAGAACGCCGTCAAGAGAGGCGCCCATATCGCCGTCCTCGTCCTCATCGGTGCCGTTCTGCTTGGCACACTTGGCGGCCTCCTTCTCGATATCCGAGAGGATCGTTTCGTCAAACTGCGCCTCGCCCACGCTCTTCGCCAGGTGGGCCACCACGGCCTTGACCTCGTCGTCCTCCACAAAGGCGCCCTGCACACGCTGGGGCGTTCCCGCGGGAGAGAAGAGCATATCGCCGTGCGGCAGGAGGCGCTCGGCCCCCGTCATATCGAGGATCGTGCGCGAGTCGACCAGCTGATTGACTCGGAACGCGATGCGCGCGGGAATGTTGACCTTGATGTCACCCGTGATAACGTTGACCGACGGGCGCTGAGTACCGATCAAAAGGTGAATGCCCGCCGCGCGCGCCTTCTGGGCGATACGGCAGATCGAGGCCTCCACCATCTTCCGTGCCGACATCATCAGGTCGTTCAGCTCGTCGATGACGATGACGATCTTCGGCAGGGTGGGAATGCCCTTTTCGAGGCAGTAGGCGTTGTAGCCCTTGATGTCGCGCACGCCCGCCTCCTCGATCATATCGTAGCGGCGCTCCATCTCGTTCACCGCCCAGTTGAGGGCGCCCGCCGCCTTGGTGGGATCGGTCACGACGGGGACGAGAAGATGCGGGATCTTGGCGTACACGTTGAATTCGACCTTCTTCGGGTCAATGAGGATCATACGCACGTCCTCGGGCGAGGCCTTGTAGAGAAGACTGATCAGCACCGAGTTGATGCACACCGATTTACCCATACCCGTGGCACCCGCGATCAGCATGTGCGGCGCCTTGGCAATGTCAAAGAAGACGGGATTGCCGGTAACGTCGCACCCCACGGCTACCGTGGTCTTGGATTCGGCGTTGCGGAAGGTCTCGGTATCGAGAAGTGAGCGAATGCGCACGGGCGTCGACTTGCGGTTGGGCACCTCCACGCCGATCGAGCTCTTGTTGGGGATCGGTGCTTCGATACGCACGCCCTGCGTGCTGAGCTTCTGCGTGATGTCGTCGGTCAGTGCGGCCACCTTAGCCACGCGAATGCCCGCCTTCTGAATGAATTCATAGCGCGTGATGCGCGGTCCGCGCGAGTAGCCCGTGATCGTGATCGGGATCCCAAAGCTCTCCAGCGTCTTAACCAGCGTGTCCTGATTCTTATGGATCTCCTCCTGGAGATCGGCCTCCTGCTCCAGCGCGGGCAGGCGGAGAAGCGTCGTCGGCGGATATTCGTAGGGCACCGCCTCGCTCTTTTTCGCGGGGGCGCTCTCCTTTTGCGACTCGCGCTCCACCACCACGCCGTTTTCACGCATCACGGCGGGATTGTAGGCGGGCGCCTCTATGATCGGCGTCACCTCGGGTGCGGGCGCCGTGACGGGCGTCGGGGCGGAGGGCGGTGTCGGTACGTAGGTCGGTATCGGTGCGGGCGTCGGCTCGGGTGTCGGCACAACGGTCGTTGCTACAGCAGGCGTAGCTGAGGGCGTCGGCTCGGTGGGCACAACACGCGCATACGCAGGCCCGTGTACACGCACGGGCTCGTTCACCGTTACACGGCGGAAATCCTCAACACCGCGGAAGGGCACCTTCTCGGCGGAGGGGGCCCCGTGCGAGAGCACCTCGGCGCTCATATGCGTCACGCTCCCCCCAAGGGGGCGGACGTCCTCACGCGGCGGCTGGGCGACGGAGGGGCGCAGGTCGCTCACGGCATAGCTGTGGATCCCTTCGTTCTGGCGTAGGCGCTCGCGGATCTTACGCTCCTTGTAGGCACGCAGGTCCTCCTCGCTCGGCAGAGGCGGGGCCGAAGCCGCCGTCGGCTCCTTGGCGGTCACGCCGTCGGTCTCGCGGAAGAGATCGGCAAAGCGGCGGTGCTTGTCCTCCTCGGTTGCTTTCGTTGCCTCGGGGGCAGCGTTCGCCTCCTCGGCGGCTTCGGCCTCGGACGGCACACCCGCAAGGCGCTCGGCGCGGGCGGCACGCTCGGCCGTTACGCGCTCGGCCTCCTCGGCACGCTCGCGCTCACGGCGCAGGGCGGCGTCCTTGCGATTTCGCTTCAGTTTATCAAAGAGAGAGCGCACGATGGCGTCGGGGCTGAAGCCGAAGCCGAAGATGCCGTACAGAAGAACGGCCAGCGCCGCAAAAACGATCGTCATCACAGGGCCGACAAGGCGGTATAGCACCCAACCGAGGAGCGCCCCAAGAAAGCCGCCGCCCTGCGGGTGCGGTGCCTCAAAGCTGAAGTAGGAGGCGCCGTTCAGCAGGACCTCCTCCTTGGGCAGCGTGCCCGAGAGGGCCTCCATGGGAAGCGTCAGAATGTAAACGAGAGACAAAAGAAGCACCAGCGATACCGAGGAGAGGAAAACGTGGTAGCCGAGGGTGCGGCTGGCAACACCGCGTCTCCAGAAGATCGCAAGAAGAAAGAAAAGCACGGGAAAGAGATACGCGCCATACGAGAAAAGCCCTAAGAAGGTGAAGCGGATCGCGTCTCCGACAAATCCGCACCCCGAGGTATAAAGACAAAGCCCTAAAAGGATCGAGACAACGATCCAGATGTAGGGCATAGCGATGTTTCGGCGGCTGGCGGGGTCGTGGCGGGCCTCATTGCGGTTCCGTCTTCTCGCCTCAAGCTCCTCACGCTCCCTTTGCGTGCTGGGCAGCTCTGCGGCCGTTTTCCTCTTAAAGGGGGACTTGAATGCCATGGGACTTCCTTTCTCACAGTGTAAAAGCGGAAACGGCGGCAAAAATCGCCGTGTACCTCGGTGTATCGGGCGGCCTCTTTGAGGCCACACTTTTAATGATACCAAATTTTAAGACAAAATACAAGAGCCGACGTTACTTATTTTTACCTCAGTGTAAAAAAATATGTAACGCGCGTGAAAGGAAGTCAAGATGAAGCCAAGAGAAAAGCGGTGGCTCGGGTGGCTGTCAGCGGGATTCGGAGGGATCGCTAACGGCCTTCTCGGTACAGGAGGCGGTATGATCATGGTGCTGGTGCTCTCGCGCCTCTATCCCGCCGAGGAAAAGAAAATGGTGGCAATTTCCACCGCTTGCACCCTTGTTTTTTCTGTTTTGACAATTATACTTTACATCAAAAGAGGGTATATGCAGGGGGTCTCGCTTCTCCCTCTCCTCGTTCCCTCACTCCTCGGAGGTGCCCTTGGCGCACTTCTCCTTGGGCGCATCGGTAGCCGACTCCTTTATGCCGCCCTCGCCGCACTCCTCCTTTTCGGCGGCGTGCGCCTCCTTTTCTGATATGGGGGCGCTTCTTGTCTTTTTTGCCGCCGTCCTTTCGGGGCTCGGTATCGGCAGTGGCGGTCTCTATCTTCTGTACCTGACCGACGTCCTCGGCGTCGGCCAGTATGCGGCGCAGGGGCAGAACCTCGCCTTTTTCGTCCTCGCCACCCTCGCCTCATCGATCCTCCACCTCCGCCGCGGCCACGTCGCGCTCGGGGAGCTTGCCCCCTTTCTCGCCGCAGGCCTTTTCGGCACTCTTCTCGGCTCTTTTCTGACCTCCGTCACTCCGCCTGCCCTTGCCAGGCATGCCTTTGGCGGCGTCATGATCGCGGGGGGCGCTGTGGCCCTTTTTCGCGCCCTTTTCGGTACTCGCGGGGAAAAAGAGAAAAAAAGCAGCCGCCGCAGGGCGTAGCATCTTGACAAACCGCCGTCGGTTGTCTATAATGTTAAGGGAATATAAATTAAGACAAGAGGTTTGCTATGATCAAGCTTTACAACACGCTTACCGCGCGCAAGGACCCCTTTGTACCGATCGAGGAGGGCAAGGTCAAAATGTATGCCTGCGGCCCCACGGTCTACAATTTCTTCCACGTCGGCAACGCGCGCTGCTTCGTTCTTTTCGATATGCTCCGCCGCTACTTCGAGTACCGCGGCTATGAGGTCACCTTCGTTCAGAACTTCACCGATATCGACGATAAGGTGATCCGCCGCGCCAACGAGGAGGGCGTCACCTATACCGACATTGCCGAGCGCTACATAAAGGAATACTTCACCGATGCCCGCGGCCTCGGCGTCCGCGCCGCCACGGTCCACCCCCACGCCACCGAAAACATTGAGGAGATCCTCTCGATCGTCAAGGGACTGGTCGACGAGGGCTTTGCCTATCCCATGGAGGGCGACGTCTATTTCCGCACCCGTAAGTTCCGCGATTACGGTAAGCTTTCGGGCCAGGCCATCGAGGACCTGGAGTCGGGCGCGCGCATTGACGTGAACGACAAAAAGGAGGATCCCCTCGACTTTGCCCTCTGGAAGGCCGCCAAGCCGGGCGAGCCCTCCTGGACCTCGCCTTGGGGTGAGGGGCGCCCCGGCTGGCACATCGAGTGCTCGGCCATGGTGCGCCGCTACCTCGGCGAAACGATCGACATTCACTGCGGCGGTCAGGACCTCATCTTCCCGCACCACGAGAACGAGATCGCACAGTCCGAGTGCTGCAACCACGCCCCCTTCGCCAATTTCTGGCTCCATAACGGCTACATCAACATCGACAACCGCAAGATGTCCAAATCGCTCGGCAACTTCTTCACGGTGCGTGAGGTCGCCGAGAAATACGGCTATCTGCCGATCCGTTATTTCCTGCTCTCCTCGCATTACCGCAGCCCCATCAACTTCTCGGAGGAGGTCATCGGCCAGGCCGCCGCGGCGCTTGAGCGCATCTTCAACTGTGCCGATTCTCTCGCCTTCTACGTGAAGAATGCCGAGGGCGATCTCCGCCCCGAGGAGGGGGAGCTTGTCGCCGCGATGAACGCCACCAAGGAGGCGATGATCGAGGGAATGGACGACGACTTCAATACGGGGGCGGGTATCGCCGCGCTCTTTGAGCTTGTCACCCTCATCAATAAGGCCCTCGCCGCCAAGCCGTCGGCCGCCGCCGCCCGCGAGGCGAAAAAGCTCCTTGACGAGATGACCGAGCTCTTCGGCTTCGTCCGCAGTGAGGACGAGGACGCCGAGCTTACGGCGTGGATCGAGGAAAGGATCGCCGCCCGTGCCGCCGCCAAGCGTGAGAAGAATTACGCCGCCGCCGACGCCATTCGCGCCGAGCTTCTCGAGCGCGGCGTTACCCTGCAGGATACCTCGCAGGGCACCAAATACACGATCGCTCGCTGATCCTCTGGAAAAAGCTGTCCCCCGTGGCCGTTTTCGGTCACGGGGGCTCTTTTTTTCCTCTTTCTTGAAAAAGGGACAGGAAGTGTAGGTTTCTTTTCCTTGGCGGTGCGCGTATAATGGAGAGGAAAGGAGATTACATAATGGATCTTTTACGCATCAGCGATTCGAAGCTGAAGGTCACCCTGACCGAGGGGGATATGGAAAAATACCGCCTTGACGGTGAGAGCATGGATTACGATACCACGGAAACGCGGAGCGCCTTCTGGCAGATCCTTGACACGGCCAAAAGAGAGACGGGCTTCGATGCGGGCGGCGGTCGCCTGTTCGTTCAGGTGTACCCCTCGCGCGGCGGCGGCTGTGAGATGTACGTTACCCTGCTGACCGAGGACACCGACACCGCCGACGAGGAGGAGCCGCTCCCCCTCTCGGTCCGCAGCATCTACGCCTTTGCCACGCTTTCCGATCTCATCACCGCCTGCCAAAAGCTCTGTGACCTCGGCTACACGGGCGAGAGCGCCGTCTTTGCGGGGGAAGGGGGCTATTCGCTCGTCATTTCGGAGCGCTGGGAGTCGGGCCTCGGAGAATATGCCTTCCTTGAGGAATACGGCACCCGCCGATCGGGCGGTATCCGCCTTTCCTACCTCAAGGAGCACGAGAGGTGCCTGCGCGAGGGAGACGCCGTCTCTCTCTTTTCCACATTATAAAAAAAGGAGAAGCCGCGGCTTCTCCTTTTTGGTTCTCAGAGCTCCTTGCCGTCCTCAACGTCGGCGATCATTCCCACGCGGATCGCGTGGCGCCCCCCCTCGAATTCGGTGGACACGAAGAGGTCGGTGATGTCCTTCGCCAGCCCCGCGCCGATAACGCGCGCCCCGAGGCACAGGACGTTCGCATCGTTGTGCAGGCGCGTCATGCGCGCGGAAAAGGTGTCACCGCACACGGCGGCGCGGATCCCGCGGAACTTGTTGGCGGTCATGCTCATACCGATGCCCGTACCGCAGACGAGAATGCCCAGCGCCTCGGCATCGCTCTGCACGGCCTTGGCCACGGCCGCCGCAAAGAGGGGATAGTGGCAGGAGGCGGCGCTGTCGGTGCCAAGATCCTTGACGGTAAAGCCCGCCTCGGTAAGATGCTCCTTCAGGATCTCCTTCAGCTCAAATCCGGCGCTGTCGGCGCCAACGTAGATGGTTTTCATTGCGGTTATCCTCACTTTTCATTGTTTTCCTTGGAAAGCCGCTCCTGCCGCTCACGCTCGGCCTGCGGCAGACGGAGATAGATGGGGCGCAGCGCCTCATCGGTCACGGTCTCGCCTGCGGCGGCCATGCGATAGGCGCACCGTCCCGCGGCGGCCGCGTTCTGCTCGGAAAGGAGCAGGGGCGTGGGAAGGATCGGCACTCCCGCTCCTTCAAGGGCGGCGCGTGCCACGGCCATACCGTCACCGACAAGGCGCACTCCCTCGTCGGGATAGGCGGTGCGTATCTCCGCGGCCAGCTCCTCGGCGGCGATCGCGCGGTCGGGCGTCAGTCGGGTAAGCACGCCCCCCTCACAGCGGAAGAGCGCCGTGTAGACCTGCGCGCGACGGGCGTCCATGACCGCCGCCACAAGGCCGTCAAGCGGCACCAGCTGCTCAGCCAGCGCCCAGAGCGCCGAGACCTCACAGCAGGGCTTCTCCCGTCCGAAGGCCAGGCCCTTGATGACCGCCGCCCCGATGCGGACGCCCGTAAAGGAGCCGGGGCCCGCCGTGCAGGCAAAGAGGTCGATGTCGTCCTCGGTGAGCGAGGTCGAGGTGAGAAGCGAGCGGATCATCGGGAGCAGAAGCTCACTGTGCGAGCG
>JAFVYX010000091.1 GCA_017500625.1 Clostridia bacterium
GCATCGATTTCCACCAAGCAAAAAAGCCGCCTGATGGCGGTGACGTGGGGGCGTTCACGCATGGCGTGAATATCCTTGCTCGCGCCGACCGTGAGCCAGCTCCCGTCGGGCAAGCTCGCAGGATGCGAACCCTCCCGCCGCGTTGTGCGCGGCGAAGGCTTCGCATCGATTTCCACCAAGCAAAAAAGCCGCCTGATGGCGGCTTTCTGCTTGGTGGAAATAGGGGGGCTCGAACCCTCGACCTCACGGATGTGAACCGTGCGCTCTGACCAACTGAGCTATATTTCCGAAATGCTTATTTAGTATAGCACAATCTTTTCGGTTTGTAAAGGGGAAATCAGAAAAAAATAAAATCTTTTTAAAAACTTCCTTTTTTTTCCTTTTTTCGAACATTCCTATTGATTTTTTCGCACCGTTCCCTTATAATAAAAATAGAAAAATGGAAAGGACGGCTACGGCTATGACGCAGGATACTCGCTTTCCCAAGGGGCTTATATACTTTTTGCGTGCCGCGCGGACAGTGTTTCCCTTTGGCTTTTTTCTTGCCGTCTCCTATTTTCTCTCGTTCCTTACCAAATTCTCAACGGGCGGCAGCACCCTTGCGTCGGGCGTCGCTGAGGCGCTATTTTCCTCGCTTCTTTTGTATTCCACCGTTCGCCTTGCTACGATCGGCGATCCCGAGCTTTCCCACCGCTTCCTCCGCGCGAGGGAGCCGCTCCCTGCCCGTGGGATAGAGAGCGGTGTCTTCTTCCTCCATGACCGCACCGCGCACGTGGAGCTGGCGGTCATGCTCTCACTCGGCTTTCTTTTGCCCTTGAACTTTGGTATCTTCTTCCCGGGTGCCTATTTCTTCGCGGGTATTGACTTTTACCTCCTTCAGCGCCTCCTCACCCTCCTTACCTCGCTTCCACTCTTTCTCATTGCCTATCTGTTCGGCAAGGCGGAGGCCGTGGAATTCTGGCGCAACACCCTCAAAAAGGAAAAGGCCAACCCCTTGCTGCGCGGTATTCTGGGCTACGTGTCGGTCACCGCGGTGTATTTGCTTGGTGCCTGCTATGCTCCCCGCGCCCTCTCCCTGCTTGCCGGCTTTGCGCTCTTCCTCTTCGCCTTTCCCGCCCTGTTGCTTGTGTGGGTCGCCGTTTGCCTTCTTCGCTTTTGCTTTGCCTACCTGCGCGTTTTCCGCGCCCGCCATCGCCTCTACCGTCGCCTTCGCAAGGCCTCGGCCGAGCGGGGCTACACCCTGACAAAGCCCTGCGCCCTCTACCGCACCATTCTGTTCCCCCGTCGGGACGTCATCAACTTCACCCTCACATCACCCGAGGGCGAGATCTACGATTGCCACGTCTTTTCCACGCTCCGCAAGCGGCGCGTTCTGTACTTTGATAACGAGGGTATCGTCACCGCCGTCTCACCCGTCCGCCGTAATACGGTCGGGCTTGAGCCGTTCCCTCGCCCCGCCATGTATTCCTATTACGTCTCGGCCGAGCTTTTTGCGCTTCTGCCGCAGCCCCTTCCCGTCAGTGCGCCATACGCGTTCACCTCGGAGAATCGCAAGCTCGTTATCGTCACGCCCGCCGTGTGGCGCTGGTACGTCAATGAGGGCAGCTCGCGCGAGATCCAGCCCGGCGCCTTTGCGTGGGGCTACAAGTTTTACAGTGCCACCGACCTCCTCTCGCTCCTTGAGCGCGGTGCACTCGATCGCGACTGGAAGCGCAAGTAATGTAAACGATACTTATCAAAAAACACCCTCCCGATGCGGGAGGGTGCGCTTTTTATTCGTAATAGCGGGGAAGCTCCTCGTCCACCAGTGCTTCCATGAGGGAGATCTTCCACTCAAGGTGGGCCCTGTCGCACATGTATTCCATGCTGGCCTCATAGCCGAGGTGAGAGTCGAATTCCACAAGCGGAATGGTGCTTTTCGCGTTCTCGATCTCGCGGCGACAGAGGTCACGCATCTCGTCGACAAGGCGGTGGCGATCCTTGCCGTGCGTGTCGGGCAGGCGCACCTTCATCTCAAAGAAGCGCTTGACTGCGGCCGCGGTGCGAAGCGAATTGCGAATGAATTCGGCAAGCCCCAGGATCCGCCGCGCGTTATCACGCTTTTTCTCGGGAACGCCCTCCACCACGGGGGCAAGCAGCTCAATGCCGTGGGTGTAGAGCGCTTCGGCCTTCTCGAGGTTTTCGATCTCGTAGAAGAAGCGGTCGGTGCTCTCCTTGTACTGGTGCACGCCGCGCACCTTCCCCCACTGACCGTTGCCGTAGTCGGGGAAGCAGATGGCGTTCCCACCGAAATGCGCGTAGGGAACGGTCGGGATCTTCACGTCCTTTTCGTCCTCCAGCACAAAGGGGTAGGAGGGGCCGATGCGGCAGGGGCCGTACTGGTCCGAGTCGGTGGCGATCACGTGGTCCATCGCATCGCCGAAATCGCGGTAGGCGCGGCACACCGTATCCACGTTCTCCTCCCCAAAGTCGCGCGCCACAATGCGAGAAAGGATCTCCTCAAGGTCGGGCGTCGGCGTGTGAAAGGCCCACTTAGCCAGCTCCGAGATGAACGAGGGGGAGAAGCCGTAATGGTGGCAGTCCATCGTGCCGTCAAGCCCCCACGTATCGTGCGCGCGGCGCATGCCGTTGTACCGCTCGATCCAGCGGTAAGGCGCGGGAATGTAGGGCGCCACGCCGATGTCCCAGGTGCGGCCGCCCGTGTTGGTCATCGAGTAAAAGCGAAGACCGCACTCGTGCGCGATCTCGGCCTCGCTTGTGAAATAGGAGCTCGGCCCAACGTAAAAGAGATTGTAATCGGCCACGCGGATCATAAAACCGTCGCGCATAAAGTCCTCGCCCATCTCGTAGGTCGCCTGGAGCGTGACGTCCTTCGGCAGTGCCTCGATGAGGGCGCGACGTGCCTCCAGGGGCGCGCGGTTCCAGTTGTAGGACCAGAACACGATGTCGAGATCGGGACAGCGCTTGTTGATGATGCGCTTGATCATGCGGAGAAGATCGGGGTAATCCATGCAGGGCCACCAGCCGGGATTCGGCTTGCCTGTCACCAGCGGCTTTCCGTCGGGGCCGACGTTGTCACGGCGGCGGATCCCCGTGGTGTTCGGGTCCTTGCTGGGGAATTCAAACGATTCTCCAACGAAAATGATCCCCTTGAAATACGGGCAACGGTCGAAGAAGCGGCCGTAAAGGTTCTCGTAGAACTCCTCGGCGCCCTCGTCGTCGGGGTGCATTTTGTTCTGAAGATAGCTGTACGCATACACGTCGAGCCCGTAGGCGGCGGCGCGGTGACAGAGATCGTTGAAATCGTGGTAGCCGTGGGGGGTGATGTCGACGTCGTTGATGAAGACGAGGAGCGCGCTGATGCCCGCGTGGGCGATCGCC
>JAFVYX010000092.1 GCA_017500625.1 Clostridia bacterium
GATTTCTTGCGAGGAGACGAAAGGCGTTTTTCGACAAGTATCGTTTACATATAGTGGGGTTTTGTTGGGGACGTAAGAAAAAAGTCCGCTTTCGCGGACTTTTTCTTTTGAAGGATCACTCGGCAAGGAGCTTTTCGATGGCGGCCATTCGCACAGCGACCGTCAGAACGCCGGCGGCCTTGGTGAGGGCCTCATCGCTCGCAAAGGTGGGGGCGAGACGGAGGTTGCGGTCGTGGGGGTCCTTGCCATAGGGGAAGGTGGCGCCGACCTTGGTGAGGGCAACGCCCGCCTCGGCGCACAGGGCATAGACGCGGGCGGCGCAGCCGTCCAAAACGTCAAGCGACGAGAAGTAGCCGCCGCGCGGCTCGGTCCACGTGGCGATGCCGAGCCCCGAAAGATCGCGGCGCAGGACCGAGAGGAGCAGCCCGAACTTGCGGCCGATCACGCGGCCGTGGGCGAGCATACGCTCGTGGAGAGCCCCTTCCTTAGCGAAGAGGCGGACGTGACGGAGCTGATTGAGCTTGTCGTGGCCGATCGTCTGCACGCTCATGGCGGCACGGATCCCGACAAGATTCTTCTCCGAGGCGGCGATCATCGAAATGCCGGCACCGGGGAGGGTGATCTTGGAGGTGGAGGTGAAATAGAAAACGCGATCCTCATGGCCCACTTCCCTCGCAAGAGCGAAGATATCGGCCAGGGCATCGTCCTCCTCGCCAAAGGCGTGGACGGCGTACGCGTTATCCCAGAAGATGCGGAAATCGGGAGCGGCGGTCGTCATTGAGACAAGGCGACGCACCGTGTCCTCGCTGTACGTGATGCCCGTGGGATTCGAATACTTCGGCACGCACCAGATGCCCTTGACGGCGGGATCGGCGGCGACGAGCGCCTCGACCTCGTCCATATCGGGCCCCTCCGCCGTCATCGTGACGGGGATCAGCTCAAAGCCAAAGGACTCGGTCACCGCGAAGTGGCGGTCGTAGCCCGGGGCGGGGCAAAGGAACTTCAGCTTCTCCTCGCGGCACCAGGGACGGGGCGAGCCGACCGTACCGAACAGCAGACAACGGGCGATGGCATCGTACATCAGGTTAAGACTCGAGTTGCCGCAAACGATGATATTCTCGGCGGGCACACCCGTGTACTCGGAAAAGAAGCGGCGCGCCTCGGCAAGGCCGTACGCCTCGCCGTAGTTGCGGCAGTCAAGACCGCTCTCCGAGCGGGCCTCGGCCCCCGAGGTCAGGGTGGTAAACAGGTCCTCGCAGAGGTCCAGCTGCTCGGCCGAGGGCTTGCCGCGCGAGAGGTCGAGCTTCAGCCCCTCGGCGCAGATGGCGTCATAGCTTTTTTTCAGTTCATCGTATTCACGCGAAAGCGCCTCGCGTGTGGCTGTCAGGTAATTCATCAACGTTCCTCATAGTCGGTATTTTCTTGTGAAATCGATCACACGCTAATCATTATACTACGGCGCCTTGCGTTTTGCAAGTGTTTTCTTTGAAATTTCATTTTTATTTTTTGAATTGGGATTTTTCTTGCATTTTTCAAGTTTTTCACCGTTATTTTTGCAAGTCAAAGCGCCTTCTCATTCAAATATGCAAGATAAGAGAGGCCTCCCGCGAGGGCGGTCTCTCTTTTCCTCATTTTTCATAATACGAGGGGAGCTCCACCTCCGCGACGTGGCGGAGAAGGTCAAGCTTCCACTCGATGTGCGCTTTGTCACACATATATTCCATGCTTGGCTCATAGCCGAGCTGGGAATCGAACTCGACGAGCGGGATCGTTTCCTCGGCGTTTTGGCGCTCGGCCTCAAGGAGAGCGAGCATGGCATCGACGGTCGCATTGCGCTCTTCGCCGTGGAGAGTGCGCAGGACCTCACTGTACTTAAAAAAGTGCTTGACACCAACCGCTGTCCGCAAGGTGTTGCGAATGAAGTGGGCAACGCCGACGATGCGGCGCGCGTTGTCGCGCTTCTTCTCGGGGAGGGTATCCAGCATCGGATAGAGGATCCCAAGCCCCTCGGTATAGAGATCGGCGGCTTTTTGGTAGTTCTCGATCTCGTAATCCATTTTTGCCTGCAGATCGGGGCGGTTGGCGAAGTCTCCCTCCTTGGCGTAGACGAGGGCACGGTAGCTCGGGTGGCAGATGCGGTTCTCCCCGAAGTGGGCATAGGAGGGCGAGGGGAACTTCAGCCCCTGGTTCTCATAGAGAAGATAGGGGAACGCAGGACCGACGCGGCAAGGGCCGTACTGGTCACAGTTGGTGGAGATCTGGTGGTGGATCGCCTCGCTGAAGCGGCGGTAGGCCGTGAGAACGGCATCGGCATTCTCTTCCCCGAAGTCGCGTGCCGCGATGCGGCGAAGGATCTCCTCAAGGTCGGGCGTTGGGGTGTGGAAGGCCCACTTGGCAAGCTCCGAGATGAAGGAGGGGGTGAAGCCGAAGTGGTGGCTATCCATTGTGCCGTCAAGGCCGAATTCATCGTGCGCGCGGCGCATCTCGTTATAGCGCTTGATCCACTGATAGGGGCACGGCAGGTAGGGCGCGACACCGATGTCCCAGGTGCGGCCGCCCGTGTTGGTCATGGAGTAGAAGCGGAGCCCACACTCGTGAGCGTACTCGACCTCCGAGGAGAAGTACTTGCCGGGGCCGGTGAAGAACAGGGTGTAGTCGGTGGTTTTGTTTTTGATGCCGTCGCGGACGACGGTCTCTCCCATTTCAAAGGTCGCTTGGAGCGTGACGTCCTTCGGCAGTGCCTCGATGAGGGCGCGGCGGGCCTCGGCGGGAGCGGTGTTCCAGTTGTAGGACCAGAACACGATATCCACGTCGGGGCGGCGGCGCTTCACGATCCGCTGAATGAGACGGAGCCAATCGGGATAGTCGCAGCAGGGCCACCAGCCGGGGGCGGGAACACCGTTGACGTAAGGGCTCTTGACGGTATTGTCAAGGCGACGAATGCCCGTGGTGTGGGGATCCTTGCTCGGGATCTCGCAGGACTCGCCGACAAAGATGAGTCCCTTGAAATACGGGCAACGGTCGAAGAAGCGGCCGTAAAGGTTCTCGTAGAACTCCTCGGCGCCCTCGTCGTCGGGGTGCATTTTGTTGGCGAGATAGCTGTACGCATACACGTCGAGCCCGTAGGCGGCGGCGCGGTGACAGAGATCGTTGAAATCGTGGTAGCCGTGGGGGGTGATGTCGACGTCGTTGATGAAGACGAGGAGCGCGCTGATGCCCGCGTGGGCGATCGCC
>JAFVYX010000093.1 GCA_017500625.1 Clostridia bacterium
CTTCCTGCAACTCCTTCTTCATCTGCTCCATCTCCGTCGGGCTCATGGGCAGAACACGCGAAACGCCGCGCTCCTGCATCGTAACGCCGTAAAGGCGCTCCGCGATCTCCATAGTACCGGGACGGTGGGAGATAAGGATAAACTGCGTTTCATCGCACATTTTCTTGATGTACTCGCCAAAGCGGAAGACGTTGACCGCATCAAGGGCGGCCTCGATCTCGTCAAAGATGCAGAACGGCGTGGGATTGACCTTAAGGATCGCAAAGAAGAGCGCGATCGCCACAAAGGCCTGCTCACCGCCCGAAAGAAGAGCCAGATTCTTGATGATCTTACCGGGAGGCGCCGCCTTAATGTCAATGCCGCAGGCAAGCACGTCCTCAGGATCGGTGAGGATCAGCTCGGCCTGACCGCCGCCGAAGAGTTCCGAGAACACCACGGCAAAATTATCGTTAATGGCGTTGAAGGCGGTGACAAACTGCGTTTTCATCTCGGTCTCCAGGCCCTCGATGATCTCGGTCAGCTTGTCGTAGGATTCACGCAGGTCCACGACCTGAGAGGACATCTCGTCGTAGCGCTCCTTGACCTCCTTGTATTCCTCAATCGCACCGAGGTTGACGGGCTCGAGAGCGCGCATAGCATTACGGCAGCTCGTTTGTGTGGCCGCCACCTCCGCACGCGTTTCCGCGGTAACGGGAGGATAATCAAAGGCCACGGCATCGTCAAAGGTGATCTCGTAATCGTCCCAGAGGCGAGAGCCAATGCGTTCCTGCTCCTCCTCCAGGCGGCGCAGGCGGTTTTCCGCCGTAAAGTTGGTATTGGCCAAACGGTCCTTCTGCTCCTGCTTCACACGGATCTGCTCGCGGATCTCGCCAAGGCGAGCGTTAAAGGCGGTGACGCCGTTTTCGGTCTCGCCGCGCTTCTCATTCAGCTCCTTCAGCTCGTGGCCGGCACTCTCGGCGGCGGCCTTGGCAGAATTCTGGCGTCCCTTCATCTCGTTAATAGATGCCTCGTGTTCTGCTACCAGGCGACGTTGCTCGCTCTCCTCGGCTCGAAGATCGGCCAGACGGGAGGAGACTCCCTCGCGCAGGCGATCGTTCATCTCGATCTCCTTGGCGATCTCGGCCTCACGCAGAGCAAGAGCGTTGGCCTCGTCGATCGCGGCCTGGCGCTCGTCGATCAAGCGGTTACGCTCCACGTCCTGCTCGGCACGGCGTTCACGCATCGCGGCGACCGCTTTGTTGGCCCCCTCAAGCGACCGGCCAAGAGCGGCCAACTCGCTTTCTGCCTGATGATTTTTATTGACGATCGCGTCGTACTCTACGCGCAGCGTCTCCATTTGATCGGCGTTGGCGGCCAAACGTACCCTTGCACTGTCGAGGGCGGTCGTCTGCGCGCGTGCCATGGCCTGCAGAAGCTCCTTCTGCTGCTCGTTATCCGACTTCTCAGCCAAAAGCTCGGCGATCCTTTGATCACTATCGGCCATTTTACCGGTGAGTGCCAGGATCTTGGCGGCCAGCTCCTTGGCCTCGTTCAGCTTGCTTTCGATGTCCGCACCGCGGGAGAGGATCCCGCTCCCCTTCCCCTCACGAAGGGCGCCGCCGGTGTAAGAGCCGCCGGCATTGATGATCTGCCCGTCAAGAGTGACGAGCTTCACGCGGTAGCGCAGCTCCTTGGCACAGGCCGAAGCGTTGTCAAGCGTGTCGAAAATGACGGTACGGGACAGGAGCCATTCCATGATATCGTCGTACTCGGAATCGCGCTCTACAAGACGATCGGCACGGTCGATGTATCCGCGGAATTTTGCAGTAGCACGGATCTCCTCGGGCTCGCTGCCCGGACGAATGGTGCTGATCGGATAGAAGGTGGCGCGACCGGCGCGCTTTTCCTTCAGAAGGCGGATCGCGGCCTTGGTGGCCTCCTCGTCCTCCACAACGATGTGTTGAAG
Organism: Clostridia bacterium; assembly: GCA_017500625.1. Next base: position 1,946 of record JAFVYX010000093.1, read on the forward strand.
ATTACCGCCAAGAGAGGTTTCGATCGCCACCACGTGCTCCGGCTTTACAGTAATAAGCTGAGAGACAGGACCACGGATCCCCGAAAGACGCCCCTCGGACGCCGAGCGCATTACAAAGCGCACGGATTCCCCATAACCGTCAAAATGCTCCTCCATACGGCGAAGCGCTGCCGCGGCCTCCTCAAGGGCGACCTTTTCGGCGCGAAGCTTGCCGCAGTCCTCGGAGAGCATCTCCTTCTCGCGGCGACATTCCTCTACGTCTCTGTCAAAGCTTTTGAGCGCGGTGTCGATCTCAGCGATGCGGGTGGTGAAGCCGTTCACGTTCCGCTCGCAAAGCGCGACCTCGTCTTCAAGACGCTTTCCCGTTTCCTCACATTCGACGATGGCCGCGGTGATCCCCTCACCACGGTTGCCTGCCTCACTCCGCGAGCGCAAGAGGACGTCCATATTGACCTTAATGTCCAAAGCGGCGTTCTGCTGCTTTTCAAGAGAAGCAAGAGAGGTTTCCAGCTCCTTCTCAATGCGGCCGATCGCCTGCGTCAGCTTCTGAGAGTCGGCAAGGATACCGAGGCGCTCCTCGGACAGGCGGCGCATCTCCTCGCGAAGCTCCTTGATCTTTGAATCGTATTCCGAGGTGTTGCCGGACAGCGTTCCCGCGGCCTTGGCGATCTCGTCTATACGCTTACGTCCCGTGGCGAGAAGATCGGTCTTATGACGGATCTCGGTATCAAGAACCGAAATGTCATTTTCCAAAGCGTGGATACGCCCGCGGCAATCGTTTATCTTGCCGAGAAGCTGCTCGGAAGCGAGGCGGCCGCTCTCCATTTGTGCAAACAAACGCTCGTCCTGCGCATTCAGCGAGGCCAGCGAGGCCTCAATGGTCTCTAACTCATTCGTGGAAAGCTGATAGGTATCCCTGGCCTTGGCTAGGTCGGCGCGCAGCTTTTCGGTATCGTACAGCCAGAGAGAGACATCGGCGACCTTCTTTTTCTCATAGAGGTCAAGGTATTTACGCGCCTTTTCCGCGTCCTTAGTCAGAGGAGCGAGGCGCTTTTCCAGCTCGTCAAAGATATCAATGACGCGCTCCATATTGGCGTGTGTTTCACGGCGGCGCTTTTCGGCGTCCTCCTTGCGGTGACGGTACTTGGCAATACCTGCCGCCTCCTCAAAGACGTTGCGGCGATCCTCGCTCTTCTTGGAAAGGAGCTCGGCAACGCGCCCCTGACCAACAATGGAATAGCCCTCACGACCGATACCCGTGTTCATAAAGAGCTCGGTGATATCGCGTAGGCGCTTCTGCTGACCGTTGATCAGATATTCGCTGTCGCCCGTGCGGTAATAGCGACGGGTGACCTTGATCTCATCGTAGGGGGAATCGACACGCTGGCTTTTGTCGGTATTATCAAAGGTGACCGAGACCTCGGCGTAGCCCATCGGGCGCCGCTGGTCGGTGCCGCCAAAGATGACGTCCTCCATTTTGGTACCACGGATATTGCGGCTGGAAAGCTCGCCCAGCACCCAGCGCATCGCGTCCGAGATGTTGGACTTACCGCTTCCGTTCGGGCCGACGATGACGGTGGTGCCGCGCTCAAAGGTCAGAACGGTACGGTTGGGGAAGGATTTGAAGCCGTGGAGCTCCAGTGATTTCAGATACATATTACTCCTCCTTCCCTTCTTTAAGAATGCCAAATAGGCGAAGCGCCTCCTTGGCTGCCGCCTGCTCGGCGTCGTGCTTGGAGCTACCCTCACCAACGCCCACAACGTTGCTGTTGATGCGCGCCTCGATCACGTAGATCGGCGCATGGTCGGGGCCGCGACGGTCCTTGACGATGTATTCGAGCGTCTCCTTGCCGTCCTGCTCCACCAGCTGCTGGAGCCGCGTTTTGAAATCACCGTGGCGATTTTCAACGCAAGCGTCAAGTTCTTTTTGCAAAAGACGCAAAAGGAGCACCTCTGCCGTCTCCATACCGCCATCAAGATAAACGGCGGCAATCAGAGATTCCACAGTGTCGGCGAGGATCGAAGGGCGGCGGCGGCCGTTGCCGGCTTCCTCGCCCTTGCCGAGGCGCAAATAGCTTCCGAGAGAAAGCGAGGAGGCGATCCTTGCCAGCGTTGCCTCGCAGACAAGGTGCTGGCGGTAACGCGTCAGAAGCCCCTCGGGAACGTCGGAATAGCGCAAGAAGAGATAGCGGCTGACAACGATCTGAAGGACGGCATCGCCGAGAAACTCCAGACGCTCATAAGACGCATCTCCCCGTTCGTTGGTATATGACGCGTGCGTGAGGGCCGTCAGCAAAAGAGTGGTATCGCGGAAACGATATCCGATCGTTTTCTCCAGCCCCGCAAGCGTTTCTTCGTTCATCATAAGGTCCTCACTTTGTTTCTGCGGGGGCCTCAGCGGCGCACTCCGCAGCTTCCTTCTTCAGCTTTTCTTCAAAAGCCGCTGCCCACTCGGCAATATCGTAGTTGATCTCCGTGCTGACAAAGGTCATGGCTTGATGCACGGCATTCTTGATCGCCTTGGCATCGGACGAGCCATGCGCCTTGATAACGGGCTTGGAAATTCCGAGGAGCGGCGCACCGCCGTGCTCGGAGGAGTCCATTTTTTTCTTGAACTCGGAAAGGCGCCCCTTGACCATAAGCCCCGAAAGCTTGGTGGTCACCGTGGAACGGAAGAGGTCCTTGAGCGCACCGCCAAAGAACTTTCCCATTCCCTCAATGACCTTAAGCACAAGATTCCCCGTAAAACCGTCGGTCACCGCCACGTCGCAGGCATCAAACGGGAGGGCCTTCCCCTCCACGTTGCCCACAAAGTTGACGTCCGATTTTGTGAGGCGCTCATAGGTCGCCACCTGCAGAGGAAGCCCTTTATTGTACTCGGTGCCATTGTTGATCAGGCCGACGCGAGGCGAATCGAGGCCGTAGATCTTCTCCATATAGAGTGACCCCATAAAAGCGAACTGTTCAAGATCCTCGGGAAGGACCTCAAGGTTGGCGCCACAGTCCATAAGAAGCACGGGCGTCGCAAACGGCAGCACAGTCGCGATCCCCGCTCGGCGGATCCCGCGGATACGGCGGACGAGCAACGTTGCCCCCGCGATCAGGGCGCCTGTATTTCCGGCGCTGACAAAGGCATCTCCCTCTCCTGCGGCCAGCTTTTGCAGGCCAATGCTCATCGAGGAGTCCTTTTTATCGCGCACAACGGAAAGCGCTTTATCCTCCATACCGATCACGGACGTCGAGGGGACGATTTCAAGCCCCTCAAGCGAAATGTTCTCGGTCTCGGCAATATCACGTATGGTCTCCTCGCCCCCAACGATAGCGATCGACAGCGAGGGGTATTCCTGCTTTGCCATAACGGCGCCGCGGATCAGCTCAAGGGGGGCATTGTCACCACTCATGACGTCAATGAGAATACGCATATCAGTTTCCTTTCCCCATACGGGAAATACCATCGGCGAGTTCCGCGATCTCGGAGAGAGCGCGCTCGGAATACGCCTCGTTTCTTACAGTCTTGCCGCCCTTGACCTTCCTGTCAAGAGGCGGAATAATACCAAAATTGGCATTCATCGGTTGAAAATTCACGATCTGAGGGTCACTGACGTAGGCCGCCATAGCTCCCAGCATCGTCGTGCGCGGAAAGACGGGAGCTTCGCAGCCAAGCGCCCTTGCCGCAGCAGAAACTCCCGCGATAAGCCCGGACCCCGTAGATTCCACGTACCCCTCAACGCCGGTCATCTGGCCGGCAAAATAGAGAGTGGGGCGGGAACGCATAGAATAGTCGGAATTCAAAAGCTCGGGAGAATTGATATATGTGTTCCTATGCATTACGCCATAGCGATAAAATTCGGCGC
>JAFVYX010000094.1 GCA_017500625.1 Clostridia bacterium
CCTGAAGCTCCTTGTCGGCATGATTCCTCTTTTGGCGATCAAAGAGGGGCTTCGTTATCCGCTGGATCTCCTCTTCTGCGATCACGTGGTCGCGGACGGTGTCCGTTACTTTCTCCTGACGGCCTTCGCCGGTGCGGTCTGGCCCCTGACCTTCCCGTGGTTTTCACGCCTACCTCAGCGGTTGGCAGACAGAAAAAAGCGGCCCGAGTAACCCCTTGAAAGAAAAAGCCCTTGCCACTTACGCGTGACAAGGGCTTTTTGCGCTAAAAGAGGGGAAATAAGTGCCAGAAAATCGGGAAAAAACCGAAGAAAAACCGACCGCTCCCCTTGACATTGCACGCAAAAAAACATATAATACTAATAATGTTGAATTTTGAAGGAGACCTGGAAGTGGGACTGAAGGTTTTAAAATTTGGTGGTAGCTCTCTTGCCGATGCCGCGCATTTCCGCATTGTTGCCGATATTGTAAAGGCAGAGGAGGATCGCCGCTTTGTCGTTCCCTCGGCACCGGGCAAGCGCTTTAAGGACGATGAGAAGGTCACCGATCTTCTGTACGCCTGCCAGGCGACCGCCGCAGAAGGGAAGCCCATTGACGATATTTTCGACCGCATTTGCCGCCGTTACAACGATATCATCGGGGACCTCGGGCTTGATCTTTCGCTTGAGGACGAGTTTGCGAAGATCCGCGCCGAGATCGTCGGTGGAGCAGGGAAGGATTACGCTGCCAGCCGCGGCGAGTACCTCAACGGCCTCATTCTCTCGGCCTATCTCGGCTTTGACTTCATCGATGCTCAGAAGGTCGTTTTCTTTAAGGAAGACGGCACGCTGGATTCCGAGCGCACGTACGTCGTTCTCGGCGCCGCGCTGGAGAATCACCCTCACGCGGTTATTCCCGGCTTCTATGGGGCGATGCCCGACGGTAGCGTGCGAACCTTCTCGCGCGGTGGCTCTGACATCACCGGTGCGATCGTTGCCCGTGCCGCTATGGCCGATATCTATGAAAACTGGACCGACGTTTCCGGCTTTATGATGGCCGATCCCCGCATCATCGAAAATCCCAAGGCCATTGACGTGATCACCTATAAGGAGCTGCGCGAGCTTTCCTATATGGGCGCCACCGTCCTTCATGAGGACGCCATTTTCCCCGTGCGCGCCGCCGGTATCCCGATCAATATCCGCAACACCAACGATCCCTCTGCCAAGGGTACGCTGATCGTTCCCACCGCCAAGGAGAGCGAGAACGACTCGATCATCACCGGCATCGCCGGTAAGGTCGGCTTCTCGATCATTTCGATCGAAAAGGATATGATGAACTCCGAGCTCGGCTTTGGCCGCCGCGTGCTCGAGGTTCTTGAGGTCAATAAGATCAATTTTGAGCATCTTCCGTCCAGCATTGACACGATGTGCGTCATCGTCAAGACCGCTGACCTTGAGGGAAAACGCGAAAAGATCCTTGACAGCATTTTCCGCCTCACCAATCCCGATGCGGTTGTCGTCCATGACGGCATTGCGCTTTTGGCCGTTGTTGGTCGCGGCATGGTCCGCTCCAAGGGCACCGCGGCCCGTGTATTCTCCTCGCTGGCCAACGCCTCTGTCAATATCCGTATGATCG
>JAFVYX010000095.1 GCA_017500625.1 Clostridia bacterium
GGTGAGGTCGTAGACCGAGACCTCAACCGTTACCGTGTCACCGGGCAGGATCTTGATATAGTTCATGCGGAGCTTGCCCGAAATGTGGGCGGTCACAACGTGCCCGTTGGGCAGCTTGACCTTGAAGGTGGCGTTCGGAAGTGCTTCTAAGACAACGCCGTCCTCAAACTCGATAAGATCATCCTTCGGCAGAAAAATCCCTCCCCTTCTGCATAATAGCTCATTTGATATCGGTCATAAGCTCGGGACCGTCCGCCGTGACCGCCACTGTGTTTTCATAGTGCGCGGAGAGCAAGCCGTCCACCGTTACGACCGTCCAGCGATTGGGCAGAATACGTACGTCCGCACCGCCCACGTTGACCATCGGTTCGATGGCGAGCGTCATACCCGCAAAGAGCCGAACGCCGCGCCCCGGTGTCCCGAAATTGGGAACCTCGGGCTCCTCGTGAAGCTCGGCTCCCACACCGTGGCCGACAAACTTGCGGACCACCGAGTACCCGAACTCACGGACGTACGTCTCCACAGCGCTCCCGATATCACCGATACGGTTACCAACCACAGCGGCCGCGGCTCCACGGCGGAAGCTTTCCTCCGTTGCCCGAATTAAGGCGGCTGCCTCCTGGCTGATCCTTCCCACCGCAAAGGTCCTGGCAGCATCGCCTGTGAACCCGCGGTAGTGAGCGCCGACATCGATCTTCACGATGTCGCCCTCGGAGAGGAAGCGGTCATCGGAAGGAATGCCGTGTATGACTTCGTCATTGATGCTGATGCAGGCGGCAGCGGGAAACCCGCCGTACCCGAGGAAGGTCGGACGTGCATTGCATTTTTCAATGTAGGCACGAATGACACTATCGAGCGCCTTGGTTGAAATACCGGGGCGTATCGCCTCCTCGGCTACGAGGAGTGCCTCGCCTGTAATTCGGCAAGCTTGCCTCATCAGCTTGAGCTGTTCTGTATTCTTGATCGGAATCATGCGTTTTTGACTCCCAAGGCACGGAGCGTCCGCGCCGTCGTTTCTCCTACGTCATCGGCGCCGGCGACGCTGACGAGCAGGCCGAGCGAGGCGTAGAAGTCCTTGAGCGGCTCGGTCGTTTCGTGATAGACGCGGAGACGGTCAAGCACGACCTCCGGCTTATCGTCACGGCGGACGGTAAGAGAGGCACCGCATTTATCACAAACGCCCTCACATTTGGGAGGCAGCGACACCACGTGATAGGTGGCACCGCAATCACCGCAAACGCGGCGGCCGCTCATACGGCCGACGATGACCTCATCGTCAACCTCAAGCGAGATGACCGCGTCGGGGCGGATCCCCATGCGCTCCAGTGCCTCGGCCTGAGGCACGGTGCGGGGAAACCCGTCGAGGATAAACCCATTGTTGCAATCGGGAGCTGCCAGACGCTCACGAATGATCGAAACGACCACGTCATCGGGCACGAGTGCACCGTTGTCGATATACGTCTTGGCGGCAATTCCCGTCGGTGTGCCCTCCTTCACGGCTTGCCGGATAATGGCACCCGTGGAGATCGTCGGAATGCCGAAGCGATCCGAAACGATCTCCGCCTGAGTACCTTTCCCGGCCCCGGGGGCACCGAGAAAAATGATCTTCATAGATCCCGACTCCTTACGACAGGAAGCCCTTATAGTTGCGCATCGTCAGCTGGGCCTCAAGCTCACGCGCCGTCTCAAGAGCGATACCAACCACGATGAGGATCGAAGTACCGCCGAACGTGAAGCTCTGAGCGAGGTACTGGGCCTCAGCGGCGCTGGCAATGGCACCGAGGATCGGCTCAATAACGAGGGGACGGACGATGATCGGCAGGATAGCCACGACCGAGAGGAAGAGAGCGCCCATCAGGGTGATCTTACCAAGGATACGCTTGATATAGTCTGCCGTCGGTCTGCCCTGACGAATGCCGGGGATCATACCGCCGTTCTTTTTGAGGTTGTTGGCAACCTCAACGGGGTTAAACGAGATCGTGATATAGAAGTAAGCAAACGCGATGATCAGCACAAAGAGAAGGATCGGATACACCCAGCCCTGCGGGTCAAAGGCGCGGTACAGCCAGCCCCAGAAGTTCTTGGTCTCCGCTGTCACGCCGCACAGCACGAGGATCGTGGTGGGGAGCGAAACGATCGAGGACGCAAAGATGACAGGCATAACACCCGACATATTGAGCTGGAGGGGAAGGTTGGTGCTCTGACCGCCGTACATCTTGCGGCCAACCACACGCTTGGCATACTGCACAGGAATTCTGCGCTCACTGCCCGTTACGAAGATGATGAAGAAGGTGAGTGCCAGAAGGCCGAGGATCACGAAGAGCGCAAGGCCGATGGCACCGAAGCCCTTGCCGACCGACGAGCCGAAGGCCGCCACGGTGAGCGAGCCGAGGGTGATGAGCGTCGAGGGCAGGGAGTGAATGATGTTGAAGAAAAGGATCAGGGAGATACCGTTGCCAAGACCGTTCTCGTTGATCTTCTCGGCCAGCCACATCACGAGGGAGGCGCCGGCGCAGAAGCAGATCACGATGACCGCGGCATACAGGAACCACGTCCAGGACTTTCCTTCACCCCAGACCGCCTCGGGCATGAGCATATTGTTCTTCGCAAGCAGAATGTAGTAACCGATCGCCGTCACGATCGAAAGAAGGACGGTGACGATACGGGTCCACTTGTTGACGAACTGCTTGCCCTCCTCACCGCGCTTGGCGATCTCGCCAAGCTTCGGGAAGGCAACGGTCAGGAGCTGCATAACGATAGACGCCGTGATGTACGGCGAAATACCGAGCGCAAACAGCGTCGCTTGCTCCAGCGCACCGCCGGAGAGCGTCGAAAGATACGAGAAGATCGTGCTGCCGAACTGCGCATTGAAGTTCGAAGCATCGACGTAGGGAACAGGAATGACGGCACCGATGCGATACAGGAGCAGAATAAAGAGGACCACAAGGATCTTATTCTTGATCTCCGGAACGCCCCAGGCCTTCCTTAAAGTCTGAAGCATTTAGATCACCTCAGTCTTTCCACCTGCCGCCTCTATCTTCTCCTTTGCCGAATTTGAAAAGACAGCCGCTTTCACGGTAAGTTTTTTGGTGAGCTCGCCGTTACCAAGGATCTTGACGCCGTCGTCGATACGCGTGACA
>JAFVYX010000096.1 GCA_017500625.1 Clostridia bacterium
AAATAGTCATACTTCACTGCGCGGCGCATATACTGCTACCAAGGGCGGTCCTCCGCCTATCCGCTTCGGGGGTGTCGGTATGTGCCAGAGAAACCTGTTTAAGATCCTGAGTCTTGCCATTCTTGCCTTTGGGCTTGGCATCGTTCTCTCCTTTTTTATCCCCGAGGGGGTCCTCGTCATCATCGAGGCCGTGCTTATCATGGCGGTAGGAGTGCTTTGCTTTTTACAGAAATAGGCAGGTACCTTTTATGAAGATCGTCGTTCTCCGCACGCCGAGATTCCTCTCGCCCGTGCTGCGCCGCTTGTTCGGTATTCCCAAAAAGTCATAAAGAAAAAAGCCCTGCCGCTCGGCAGGGCTTTTTTCAGTAGCGATAGCGTTTTTTGTATTTTACAAGGCAGAGGGCGGTGACAAGGGCGGCGCAAAGCTCGGCGACGGCGATCGAGAGCCAGATGCCGTCCAGCCCCAGGACGAGGGGGAGAAGCAGCACCGCCGACACCTGAAAGACCATGGTGCGGAGGAAGGATAAGAGCGCCGAGACGGCACCGTTATTGAGGGCGGTAAAGAAGGCCGAGCCGAGGATCGCCAGCCCTGCAAAAAGGAAGGAGAAGGAAAAGAAGAAAAATCCGCGCACGGTCATAGAGAGAAGGGCGGGATCGTACCCGGTAAAAAGGGTGGAGAGGGGGTAGGCGAGAAACAGGCCCGCCGCCGTCATCAGCACCGAGGCCGTAAGCACGATGACAAGACTCTTGCGGAGAAGGTTTTTCAGCTCGTCGGTAGTCCCCGCGCCGAAGTGATAGCCAACGGGGGGCGAAAGGGCAATGGTGTAGCCGATAAAGGCCGAGATGAATACGAAATTGACGTACATCAGCGCGCCGTAGGCCGCCACGCCGTCCTCACCCGCGTAAGCCATCAGTTGGGCGTTATAGAGCATGCCGACAAGCGACATCGAGACGTTGGACATCAGCTCCGAGGAGCCGTTGCCCATCGCACGGGCAAGCGATGGGGTGTCAAGTTTTGTTTTCCCTATGCGGAGGATCGAGGAGTTTTTTGACAGAAAATAGACAAGAGGACCAAAGCCGCCGATCGCCTGACTGACGGCGGTGGCGGCCGCCGCACCGACAAGGCCCCCGTCGAGGACGGCCACAAAAAGCGCATCGAGCAGCATGTTGGCGCAGCCCGCGGCCGCCGTAAAGGCGAAGGAAAGGCCGGGCTTTTCCGCCGTGACGAAGAAGATCTGGAATTCGAGCTGCAGCATATAGGCGGGGAGCGCCAGAAGGATCACCCGTCCGTAGGTCACGCAATCCGAGAGCATCTGCCCCTCGGCGCCCAGGAGCGCCGCCACGGGGCGAAGGAGGAGGATCCCCAGCACCGCGATGAGAAGCCCCGCGCCGACCGTGACGTACACAAAGAGCGAGAAGAGCGAGTTTGCCCGTCCACGGTCGCCCTCCCCCAGCGTTTTGGAGACAAGCGCCGAGCCGCCCGAGCCGAGCATAAAGCCGAGCGTGCCGAGGATCATCAGAAAGGGCATGATGAAATTGAGGGCAGCAAACGGCGTTTTGCCCACGTAGTTCGAGACAAAGTAGCCGTCCACGACCCCGTAGATCGAGGTGAAGATCATCATCGCCACCGAGGGAAGCGCAAAGCGGAACAGACGGCGGTAGGTAAAATGGTCGGAAAGACGCATCTTCTCTTTCATAGGCGCTCCTATCCGGGTTTCGGTGTTGGTGGCTCCGCGCGGCGAGGGCTTATCCGTAAAGGAGCGAAAGAATGCGGTCCACAAGCCCCACGGGAAGCAGGCGGTCA
>JAFVYX010000097.1 GCA_017500625.1 Clostridia bacterium
AAACTGCGCAGCACCCTTCGGCGAATAGATTTTCTTTGGATTTTGACGGGGCGAGGCGCCGACAAGCGTGGGCTTTTCAAGACGAGCCACGGCGAAAGACACGAAAATCTATCGCCGAGGGCTTATTGGTTCGAGCCCATTTTGGCTACCGTTGCTCTTGCCATGGATAAAGAAAAACTACGGTCGCATCGACTAGGGCTTTTCTTGGCGGAGCGCAACGGAGCCGTTCAGGGCTTAGCCGAGCGGGACCACGGGCGAAGGCGCGGCGAGGGGGCAGCGAGGGCGCAGCGGGGAGATAAGGGCTGGGCGGCGCGATCGGACGCGGGGCGGACGGGGGATAAGGGCCGGGCGGCGCGATCGGACGTGGGGCGGCCGGGGGATAAGGGCCAGGCGGCGCAGCGGGGAGGCGGCCGGGGGGATAAGGGCTGGGCGGCGCGATCGGACGTGGGGCGGACGGGGGATAAGGGCTGGGCGGCGCGATCGGACGTGGGGCGGCCGCGGGGATAAGGGCCGGGCGGCGCTCGGTGCGGTCGCCCTCGGGGTGAGGATCCTTGCGACGCGGGAACGGCTTGGGAAGGCGAGGGCTTGCGCGCTGCCGGACGCGGCTCGTGTATGATCGGACGTGGGGGCGGCGGCGCTTTTTGTTGAAAACCCACAAAAAGCGGGCCGATTTTTGTATCGTAAAAACGCCAAAAGGCCATAGAAAACCGAGGGAAACGGCCCTCTTCCTATTGACAAAACGGGCGCGATATGTTAAAATAAATTACTATTATAAGTGTCTCTACTCCAAAGGGCAGTGGGCCTGCCCGCGGTCGATGGCGCGGCAAGCGCTGCGCACCACGTTGGTTTTTGTTTGCTTCGGCAAATTGAAATACATTCATAATTCATTTTTCAAGAAGGAGATCCCCTTATGAAAAAGAGACTTCTGTCTATGCTTCTTCTCGCTGTGATGGTGATCACGGCGGTGCCCCTTGGGGTGCTGACCGTCTTTGCCGAGGGCGAGCCGGAGGCACCGAGCTTTGAAGCCGAGGATTACAACGCCCTGTACGTACAGGACGGCCTGTTCTTCGCGGCCGACTTCTTCTCCGTGGGAGAGTCGGGCACGCTGAAGGAGACGACCGACTTTGCGCCTTACGTCTGGAGCGGCAAGGGCACGCTCTCCGCGAAGGTGGGCGCCTCGCTTGCCGGCGGTAAGCTTTCGTTTGCCGAGGACGTTTTGACCGTCAAGCCCGCGGGTTCGATGGGCGCTACCGACTACAACCTGACGGTTGAGCACGTGCTTGACGCGAAGAGCTTCTCCGCGAATACCAAGGCGATCTATCTGCGCGGTGGCTATCTGGGCTCGAACAGCAACGCGGGCCTCGGTGCCGCTACAGAGGAGCAGGGTGCTACCCTTGGCTTTGCGTACTATGCGGCCTCCGGCGGACCCGCCTCCTGGGGCTTCGGTAACGGCTGGAAGCAGGGCACCTATGACGGCTTTACGAGATACTACCTTGGCGAAGCTTCCGGTACGCTGGCCTTCCGTAAGGGTGCCGACACGGTCTCGTACGTGATGAACTTTGCCGATTATATCGACCTCTCGAAGGACGAGGTGGAGGCCCTGAAGCTTGAGGTCGCCGCCGGCACCAAGGATCCCGCCTTCCGCATTTACAATGCGAGCGGCCTTGCCTTCACCAAGGACGTTCCCGACCACGCCTTCTATGCCGACGCCTCCTGCATCATCGGCTATCGCCTCAACCGCCAGAAGAGCGGCAACAGCTACGAGTGGCTGGACGAGAACTTTGCGCCCTATGAGGGCATCACGCAGGCGATCCTTGAGGGACTGACGGCCGAGAACTGCACGTATAAGCTGTACGCCACCAAGGCGGAGGCCGAGGCCGCCAAGACGGCCGCCGCGGCCGCCGATCCGACGGCCAAGTTCAGAGTCGACGCGGTCTACTCGCAGTCGATGGACGAGACGCCCTACGGTGTCAACCCCGCCTTGTTTGTGGCCTCCGGCTGGACCGACTCGATCGGTGGTGGTGACGCCACCTTCACGGGTGACGTGTACGCGATCCGTTACTATTCCCGTGCTCTCTCGGAGACCGAGATCCTGCAGAACCACTTTGCCGACCTTGCCAAGTACTACAAGGTCGATCTTACGGGCTTTGCGGGCATTGACGAGACTCTGATCGCCGACGTTTATGATGCCGTGGCCAACGTGCAGATCGGCGACGCCGGTGCCGCCGAGGCGGTCCGCACAGCGATCGTTGACGGCGTGGAGGCGACCTACGCACTTCTGAAGGTGGACGGTCAGGCCTCCCGCAACGCGTTCATCGACGTTGCCGCCGCTCTGATGGCCGACCTTGACCTGGTGGCTACGGTCGTTTCCTCGCTCCGTCCCATGGAGCCCGTCTACGAGGCGATCGCGGCGAACAACGCGACGGCCGCCTACACCTCGGCCGCCGACCTGGAGGCCGACGTCCGCGAGCTTTACGCCGCGCAGTACTTCTACGATTCCTACAAGGGCGACTCCGCCGACCTCAACGCCTTCCTCGCCTACGCCAAGGCCGAGGCCCTCTCGATCGAGGAGCTGATGTCGATCCCCTACGACGATCGTGTGGCCTTTGCCACCGCCAACAAGGGGGAGAACAGCGACTTTGCCGGTGTGACGCAGGACACGGTCGATGCCTACGCCGCTGAGGTGCTGGCTCGCTATGCCGCCTTCCTTCCCAAGGATTACGCCTACGATTCGCTCTACGTGCAGACGGGGCTTGTCGGTCAGATCGACTTCTTCAAGCTGAACGCCTATTGGGCCGATATCTTCGACACCGAGAATCCCGCCCCCGTGCTTCCCACGCACCCCGCCGCCACCGAGGAGTTTGATTCTGTGACCGAGCGCCTCGATATGACGAAGGGCTTCATCCTCGTGGCCTACGGCGACGAGCCCGCCCGCGGTGTGAATCCTCCCGCCGCCACAGAGGACGATCCGTTCCGCGCCGCCGAGCGTTACGTGTATACCTACACGGGCAACAACGAGTCCTTCTCGACCGCATGGATCCATGACAGGGATCTCGCCAAGGCCAAGACCTACGCGACGAAAGAGGAGGCCGTCGCCGCCCTTGAGGCCCTTAAGGCCGACGTTGCGATCAAGGCCGCGATCCTACCCGAGAGAGCCCCTCACCCCTACAACTCCTGGCCGAGCCCCGACGAGAGCAAAACGCAGGCCGTTTCCTACGGTGTGTATTACGCTCCCGTGCTGAACTCGGATTACAAGAAGGCCGTCTCCAAGTACGAGATCGCCGTTGAGAAGCTCCTCAACACGTTCCTTGTGGCGGGCGCCACCACCTTTGACGTCAAGCTTCCCGAGATCTCGGGCATTTCCTCGCACGACCATGACGGCTCGGCGCAGCGCGTTGCCTATGAGCTTGGCGCCGGTTACATTCAGCAGAATTACTTCTCGGGCCAGTCCTATCTCTCCATCAACGGCGTTCCCATGACCGGAGCCCTGACCGGAGAGGTTGTGATGACGGCGGGTGAGAGAGCGCCCGACCGTGACCACACCAACTTCTTCACCTTCTCCGATGCCGCCCTCAAGCGCCTTGGCAAGGCGGACGGCTCGATCGTCTTTGAGCTGCTCGGCGCCTACAACGGCATTGGCACCAACAGACCGTCCTCGCCCGTGACGCTTTCCGCCAAGCTGACCGACGCCGTCTCCTACACGGCGCTCGTCGATCGCTCCGCCTCGCCCATCAAGACCTCGGTGTACGCCGACGGGTCGGTGATCCTGCCCGAGCAGAGCGTCAACGACTCCACGCCGACGAGCGTGGTTACCACGTTTGGCTACGGTACGTCCTCCGAGTCGAAGATCTTTGCGATGCGCTTCTACCAGAAGTCACTCACGACCGACGAGATGGCGCAGAACCACTTCGCCGACCTTGCCAAGTACTTCCGCCTTGACCTCTCGGTCTTCGATTGCCTCTCGGCCGACCAGAAGGCCGTGGTCTATAAGGCCTTTGCGGGTATCCGCCTGACCGACGACGTCTCGAAGAAGGCGCTTCAGGCGCTCTACGATGAGATCGTGGGTAAGGTCTACTACGACACCCTGACCCTCACCCTCACGAACGACGCGGCCCTCAACCGTCAGTTCCTTGCGCTTGCCAAGCTCGTGGGTATGGACGTCACCGTCCTTGAGGGCGTGGACCCCACCTCCTTTGAGCCCGTAGCCCGCGACATTCTTTCGAAGTTTGATCCCGCCTTTGCTCAGAACAAGGCCGTGGTCGCCTCGTACACCGATGCCTCTCTGAAGCCCTATAGCACCGTGACCTTCGCGGGCTACCAGGTCCGTGTGGATTCGGGTGCCGCCGCGGCGAATACGGCGGGCGTGCGCGCGGTGTTTGACGTGGATACCGCCCTCCTTGCCAAGCTCTCCGCCAAGGGTGCCATCACCTTCGGTGTCAAGGTTTTTGCGAAGGACGCGGACGAGAGCCACGCCGAGCTGAGGTTCACCTACAACGCCGAGACG
>JAFVYX010000098.1 GCA_017500625.1 Clostridia bacterium
CATCGGTGAGATCGGCCACAAGGGGCACAACGCCGTCCCTCTCGGCGACGGGGGCAATATCCAGGGCAAAGACGCGGTAGCCCGCATCGGCGAGGGCACTTGTGATCGCACCGCCGATGCCGCCGCCGGCGCCCGTAACAAGCAAGGACTTCATAGTCTCCTACCTCCTTTTTCTTCTATTATAGCAAAATCCGACCGAATGCGCAAGCGGCTTTTGCACGCCGCCCCTCGCTTTTTCCCTTGAAAGCTTTGGAAAAGTCGCGAATTTTGTTGACAAACTCCGCGCGCGTGTGTATAATGTTTTTATATTCTTTTATAGAGAAGAAAAACGGGGGGCGACCGCGCCCGCCGAAAAAGAAAAAGAAACAGGTAGTCCATTATGATCTTTTCGAGAGAAGAAACCCTATCGCGTGCCGAGCTGCGGGCGATCCAGGAGGAGCGCCTCCTCAAGACCGTTGGCCGTGTGTACGAGAAGGTAGCGCCCTACCGCAAAAAAATGGAGGAGGCCGGGCTCACACCCGCGGACGTTGCGTCGCTTGACGACCTCAAAAAGCTCCCCTTCATCACGAAGCAGGACCTGCGCGACCATTACCCCTTTGGCTTCTGTGCCGTGCCGCGCGAGCAGTTTGCCAGAGTCCATTCGAGCAGCGGAACGACGGGTAAGCCCACCCCCACGGTGTTTGCGAAGAGCGACCTTGACGTGTGGAGCGAGTGCGTGGCGCGCATCGCGTGTGCGGGCGGAGCCACGGCGGAGGATATGGCCCAGATCTGCTTCGGCTTCGGTATGTTCACGGGCGCCGAGGGCCTGCAGCGCGGTCTTGAGCGCGTGGGCGCGGCGATCGTTCCCTCCTCGGCGGGCAACTCCGAAAAGCAGATGCTTTATATGAAGGACTTCGGCACGACGCTGCTTGTGGCCACCCCGTCCTACGCGATGCGTCTTTCCGAGGTGGCACGCGAGATGGGCCTTGAGCCGACGCGCGATCTTGCGGTGAGGACGCTCCTTGTGGGGAGCGAGCTGCTCACCGATGCGATGCGTGAGGAGATGCGCCGCGCCTGGGGGCGTGACGTCAAGATCACGACCAACTACGGCATGAGCGAGCTGATGGGCCCCGGCATCTCGGGCGAGTGCCTTGAGGGCGACGGCCTGCACATCAACGAGGACTTCTTTATTCCCGAGATCATCGACCCGAAGACCGGCGAGGTGCTTCCCGAGGGCGAGCTTGGTGAGCTGGTCATCACCTGCATCAAGCGCGAGGGCATGCCCCTTGTCCGCTACCGCACGGGCGACCTCACCCGCCTTTCGTATGCCCCCTGCCGTTGCGGGCGTACGACCTGCCGTATGGAAAACCTGCAGGGACGGAGCGACGATATGCTGAAGGTGAACGGCGTGCGCCTCTTCCCGAGCCAGATCGAGGAGATCGTGCTGGCGATCCCCGAGCTTGGGCCGCATTACGAGATCCTTGTGGAGCGCGAGGGCTACAGCGACCGCATGACCGTCCGCGTGGAGCTGGCCACCCTGACCGACTCCTTCCGTGTTCTCGAGGAGATCGAGCGTACCGTTAAGGCCAAGCTGAAGACGGTGCTCGGACTCAGCGTCCGTGTGAAATTAGAGTCGCCCAACACCCTCCAGAGATTCGAGGGAAAGGCGAAGCGTGTTAAGGATCTGCGAAAGAAGGATTAAGAAAATGAACGAAAAGAAGATCATGCTTGGCAACGATGCCATTGCCCGCGGTGCTTATGAAGCGGGCGTAAAGGTCTCGAGCGCGTACCCCGGCACGCCCTCGACCGAGATCAGCGAATTTTTGGCCTCGTACAGCGAGGTCTATACCGAATGGGCGCCGAACGAAAAGGTGGCGCTGGAGGTGGCGGCGGGTGCCTCCTTCTCCGGTGTGCGCGCCCTGGCCTGCATGAAGCACGTGGGCCTGAACGTGGCGAGCGACCCGCTTTACAGCATTGCCTACACGGGCGTTGGCGGCGGTCTTGTCATCGTGGTGGCAGACGACCCCGGCATCGCCTCCTCGCAGAACGAGCAGGACACGCGTATGATCGGCCGCAGCGCCCACATCCCCGTCATTGAGCCGTCCGACAGCCAGGAGGCCAAGGACCTGCTCCTTACGGCCTTTGAGATCTCCGAGGAATACGACACGCCCGTCATTTTCCGCACGACGACAAAGCTCGCGCACTCCCAGAGCATCGTAACGCTTGGCAAACGGTGCGACGTGCCCGATAAGGTCTACGAGCGCGACGTTAAGAAGTACGTCATGATGCCCGCCTCCGCGATCGGCCGCCATAAGGTGGTGGAGGCGCGTGAGGACCGCCTGGCGGCCGATGCCTCGGCTCTCCCCCTCAACCGCTGGGAGAAGGGGGACAGAAAGCTTGGCTTCATCACCTCGGGCGTGGCCTACCAGTACGTGAAGGAGGCCGCCCCCACCGCCAGCGTTCTGAAGCTGGGGCTTGTGAACCCCCTGCCGAGGACGCTCATTGAGGAGTTTGTGGCTTCGTGCGACGAGGTCATCGTCTTTGAGGAGCTGGAGCCCGTGATCGAGGAGCAGGTCAAGAGCTGGGGCCTCTCGGTTAAAGGTAAAGAACTCTTTACAAAGCAGGGCGAATACAGCGCCAACATGCTGAAAAAGGTGCTGACGGGCAAGGAGACGGCCGTGTTCGCGGCGGCGGCAACGCCCGCCCGCCCGCCGATCCTCTGCCCCGGCTGCCCGCACCGCAGCGTGTTCTCGGTGCTGAAGAAGCTGAAGATCCACGCGGCGGGCGACATCGGCTGCTACACCCTCGGCGCCGTGGCTCCCCTCTCGGTCATTGACACCACGGTGTGCATGGGCTCCTCGATCTCGATCCTGCACGGTATGGAGAAGGCCAAGGGGCGCGACTACATCAGAAACTGGGTGGCGACGATCGGTGACTCCACCTTCCTGCATACGGGCGTGAACTCGCTCATCAACATGGTCTACAACAAGTCGGCGGCGACGGTCATGATCCTTGACAACCGCACGACGGGTATGACAGGACACCAGGAGCACGCCGCCACGGGCAAGACGCTGAAGGGCGAAGAGACCTACGCCATTGACCTTTCCGAGCTTTGCCGCGCGATCGGTGTGCCGCGCGTTCTCCGCATTTCGGCCTTTGACACGAAGGCGCTGGAGGCGGCGATCCGCGAGAGTGCCGCCGATGACGTTCTTACCGTCATCATTGCCGAGGCGCCCTGCGCGCTTCTCAAGGGGCAGTCCTTCCCCGATGTGTGCGCGGCCGATGCCGAGAAATGCAAGAAGTGCGGCGCGTGCCTGCGTATCGGTTGCCCCGCCATCACCAAGACGGCGGACGGCACGGTGAAGATCGACGACGCGATGTGCAACGGCTGCGGCCTTTGCCAGGGTTACTGCAATTTCGGCGCTATTGAAAAGCGGCCGAGGGCGTAAAGGAGACGAAGCATGAACATTATGGTTGTTGGCGTTGGCGGGCAGGGCACCCTGCTCACCAGCCGCATTATCGGTAAGACCGCCCTTCTGCAGGGCTTTGACGTCAAGCTGTCCGAGGTCCACGGTATGGCGCAGCGCGGTGGCAGCGTTGTCACCTTCGTCCGCTACGGCGAGCGCGTTTTTGAGCCCGTGGTCGAGGAGGGCGAGGTGGACGTCCTCATTGCATTCGAGTGCCTTGAGGCACTCCGCTACGCGCATTTTCTGAAGAAGGACGGCACGCTCATCGTGAACGATTGCCGTATTGACCCCATGACCGTGGTGATCGGCGCGGCGAGCTATCCCGAAAATATCCTCTCCTCGCTTTCCGCCGAGCACACCGTCAAGACCATAGACGGCAGCGCCGTGGCGCGTGAGCTGGGCAACAGCCGCGTACTGAACTCGGTGGTGCTGGGCCTTGCCGCCCGCGAGATCGGCTTTACGAAGGACGCCTGGCTCGAGGTCCTGCGTGCCACGGTGCCGCCGAAGACGGTGGCCATCAACGAGGCGGCGTTCAACGCCGGCTACGGTAAGGAGTGACGTTATGACTCTCAAACAGCTTTCGGTATTTGTGGAAAACCGCAAGGGGCGCCTTGCCGAGGTGCTCAACAGTCTTAAGGAGCATAACGTCAGTATTCTCTCGATGACGCTGGCCGATACCACCGAGTACGGCATTCTGCGCCTCATCGTCAACGATCCCGAAAAGGGCTGCCGCGTGCTCTGCGAGGCGGGCTTTGCCGGTATGCTGACCGACGTGCTTGTCATCAAGATCCCCCACGTGGCGGGAAGCTTGCAGTCGATCCTCTCGCGCATTACCGAGGGCGACGTGAGCATTGAGTACATGTACGGCCTTTCGGTAGCGGCCAACGACGCCTCGGTCGTGATGAAGACGAGCGACCTTGAGGGCGCCTGCCGCGTGCTCCGTGAGGCGGGCATCGCTACGATGACGACGGAGGAGCTGGGGGCCCTTTAAGACCATGGTTATCGACTTTCACACGCATATTTTCCCCGACCGCATCGCCGAGGCGACGGTCACGGCCATTGAAAACGGGGCCAAAACGCCCCGTCACTCGGACGGCACCGCCGCAGGGCTCCTCACCTCCATGGCAAGGGCGGGAGTCGACCTTGCCGTCAATCACCCCGTTCTGACAAGGCCCGGGCAATTTGCCCACGTGACGGCCTTTGCCGAGGAGATCAACGCCCGTGAGTACCGCGGGCCGCGCATTCTCTCGTTCGGCGGTGTTCACCCCGCCGATCCCGAGGCGGCCGATCACGTGGACGAGCTGGCCGACCGTGGCTTTCTCGGGCTGAAGATCCACCCCGACTACCAGAACACCTACTTCGACGACGAGGCCTACCTGAGAATTCTCCGGAGGGCCAAGGCGCGCGG
Source organism: Clostridia bacterium (assembly GCA_017500625.1). The sequence goes on from JAFVYX010000098.1 coordinate 4,855, forward strand.
GCTCATCACCCTCACTCACGCGGGGGTGGACGCCGCCTACGTGCGCGGTGAGGTGCATTGCACGCCCGACCGCGTTCTGCGCGTTCTCGACGCGCTCGGCGGCTATGACCGCCTTGTGCTGGCGCACATCGGCGGAGAGCAGATGTCAAGCGAGGTGCTTTCGCTCCTGGCGGGCGAGGAGATCTACCTCGACACGGCGTACAGTCTGCACGAGATGAAGCGCGAGCGCTTCCTTGAGATCCTCGAAAAGCACGGCGACCGCCGCCTTCTCTTTGCGACCGACAGCCCCTGGCGCGATCTTAGCGAGGAGCTGGCGATCCTTTGCGGCTTCGGGATCCCCGAGCCGTCGCTCAGCCGTCTTCTCGGCGATAACGCCGCACAACTTTTAGGATTGGTGACGCTATGATCAACGAAAAAATGCTGTCTCTCGGAAGCCGACGCTCGATTATCCGTGAGATCTTTGAATACTGCAAGAGTCGGGCCGCCGTGATCGGTGCCGAGAACGTTTATGACTTCAGCATCGGCAACCCGAGCGTGGCGCCGCCCCCCGAGGTGAACGAGGCCGCTGTGCGCCTCCTCACCACCGAGCCGAGCGTGGCGCTCCACGGCTACACGTCCGCCCAGGGCGACCTTTCGGTGCGGTGTGCCGTTGCCGAGAGCATCAAGCGCCGCTTTGGCACCGACATCACCCCGAACCACATTTATATGACCTGCGGCGCCGCCGCTTCCCTGACGATCACCCTGAAGGCCCTGCTTTGCGAGGGTGAGGAATGCGTGCTGTTTGCCCCCTTCTTCACCGAGTACCGCGTGTTCGTCGAGAACGCGGGCGGGTGCCCCGTGGTGTCTCTCCCCGTGCCGCGCACCTTCCAGATCGACCCCCGCGATCTGGAGGCGCGCATCACCGAGAGGACGGCGGCCGTGATCCTTAACTCCCCCAACAACCCGAGCGGCGTGGTCTATACCGAAGAGACGCTGCGCGCCGTGTGCGAGGTGCTGGAAAGAAAGCAGAGAGAGCTTGGCCACCCCATCTATCTCATTGCCGACGAGCCCTACCGCGAGCTGGTCTTTGACGGCACGCCCGTTCCCTACCTGATGAATTACTACGATAACACCGTGGTGTGCTACTCCTATTCCAAGGCCCTCTCGCTCCCCGGCGAGCGCATCGGCTACGTTGCCGTGTCTCCGCGCGCCGAGGCCGCCGAGAGCGTGTACCTTTCGGTATGCGGCGCAGGCCGCTCGCTCGGCTACGTGTGCGCCCCCTCGCTCTTCCAGAAGGTGATCCGCGAGGCGATCGATGCCAAGGTGGACGTCGGCATCTACAAGAAGAA
>JAFVYX010000099.1 GCA_017500625.1 Clostridia bacterium
AAGTCGGGGATCATCTTTCTCATGATGTCGAGAAGGTCGTGCTGGAGGAACTCAAGATCGAAGGAATCGATATCGTGCGAGCACTCCTGAACCATGACCGAGCAGGTGGTGTGGTGCGAGACGATGGCAACCGTACCGTTCTTCACGCCCGACGCGGCAACGATCTCCTTGACCTCCTTCGAGATGTCGTGGAAGGTGGGGATCCAGCCTCTCGACTGAAGCTCGATCTCTTTCTGAAATACTTTCATTTCCATGGTGGTAGTCTCCTTTTTGTATAGTTTTGTTTATAAAATTATTTCTTTTTCGTTGAGGCGCTTGCCAACGGCGCCGCCCGGGTGGATCACGGCGAACTTCTCGTTCATAAAGCCCGTGTACTCGATGAGCGCGCTCTGGAGCGCGTCAAAGATCGCCGAGGTGACGGCAAAGCTCGTGGTGCCCTGACAGTTGTAGCGGTCACACTCACGCGTGATGCTCATCGCAAGAACGATGTCGGACATTTCGGCCAGGGGGGAGGCGAGGTTTTCGGTCACGCCGATGAGGGTGGCGCCCTTATCCTTGCAGATCTTAGCGATCGGCATCAGCTCATCGGTCTTGCCGCCGCGCGAAACGAGAACGATGACGTCCCCCTTCTGAATGAAGCCGAGAGCGCCGTGGACGGCCTCGGCGGGCGAGATGAAGCGCGCGGGGCGCTCGATGCAGCACAGAAGATGCGCGAAGTGACGGCAGGCGATGCCCGAGTGGCCACAGCCCGAGGTGCCGATGCGCTCGGCCCCTGCGAGGGCCTCAACGGCACGGGCCAGCTCGTTTTTATCCAGAACGGCAGCGGTGGCAGCCAGCGACTCGGCCTCGATGCGGAAGGCGTCGTAGGCGGCGGAAAGAACCTCAGGATTCATTTGCCGTTCACCTCGTCATAGGTCTTGCGGAGAGTGTAGAGCATCTCCTCGGCGGCGGCCTCGGGATCCTTGGCCTTCATCACGCCGCTGGTGCAGCCCGTGGCCTGCGCGCCGGCGCGGATCACGTTGGCAACGTCATCGGGGCCCGAGATACCGGCGCCCTGAAGCACCATAATGTCGGGGTTGATGGCGCGGACGGCGGCGATGGTATCGCGGACGTAGCCCATATCGCTGGCAACGCCCGTACCGATCAGGTCGGTGGGCTCGGCCACGATGAGGTTCGGCCCGAGGAGAGCGACCTCACGGATCTCGGCCACGGTATCGGCGCACACGATGGTGGCAAGGCCGACCTCGTCGGCACGAGCAATGGTGGCACGGATCTCATCAAGCGTCAGCTTCTTTTCGGCGTGGTTCAGCATAACGCCGACAGCGCCTGCCTCCTTGATCGACTCGGGAAGCACCGAGCCAAGGCCGCGGCCGGGCAGGAGGGAGTCCATGTGCTGGGCATAGACGTGGATCCTTTCGGTGTTCTCGGCCAGAAGACGGATATCGGCGTACTGGGGCGTGATGATAACGTCAAGATCGTACTTGGCGGCGATCTTGTCAACGGCCTTGGCGAGCTTCAGCATACGCTCACCCCACATAAAGCACTTGGGGCCGATCTCAAAGTACGGGGCGCGGATCTTGTAACCTTTCAGCATTTCTTTTCTCCATTTCCGTATCTTCCGCAAAGCGGCGGCAAAGCGGATCTCGCGGTTTTCGTTTTGCTTTCGTTTGCGGTTTCTTTTTACTTCCTTTATCATACCACAGACCGCGAAGAAAGTCAAGATATCTTGCGTTCTTTTTCGGGCGCTCTTATGGATAAAAATGTAAATTCATGGATAATAGGCGCGAATTCACCGCTCGGTCTTGAAAAGGCACCTGCGATATGATATAATGATGCCACTATTCTATGTAAGAGGAGCTTTCAATGAAAAAGCTGATCCTGCCCTTGCTTCTGCTCACATTTCTTCTCTTTCTGACGTCGTGCGACGTTCTCGCCACGCTTGACCTCCCCTTTCTGACGGGGGGAGAGACGACGGCGACCACCACCGCCGCCTGTCAGCACTCCTTTGGCGAGTGGGCCACGCGCACCGAGCCCACCTGTGCGGCGAAGGGCGAGCGCTTCCGCACCTGCGCGGCGTGCGGCAAGGAGGAGTCCGAGGAGATCGCCGCGACGGAAGACCACACGGTCGTCACCGATGCGGCCGTTCCCGCGACCTGCACCAAGACCGGGCTGACCGAGGGCACCCATTGCTCGGTCTGCAAGACCGTTCTGACCGCTCAGGAGGAGGTATCTACGTTGAGACACAAATACGTGAAGCCCACCCGTACGGAGGCAACGCCCGTTGGCTACATCACGCTGGAGTGTGAGTGCGGCGCCACCAACGACAAGGCCCTTGATAAATGGTACAAGGGCAAGGTCATTGCCTGCATCGGTGACAGCATCACCAAGGCCGAGGTGGGAGGCGTGACGGCGGACGTCAACGACTACGTGACGCTTCTTTCGCGGGCCCTGGAGCTTAGCGCCTACATTCGCCTCGGTCACAACGGCAGTACGCTCTGCGACGGCGGTAACCGCCACTGCAACATCGATAAGCTGACGCCCGAAAACATCGGGGACGCCGACATCGTGACCATTTTCCAGGGCATCAACGACTGGGACCAGACGACCGCCGACTATTACTCGCTCGGCACGCCCGACTCGACCGACACCAAGACCATTTACGGCGCCATGAAAATGTGGTGCGAGAGGATCAACGAGATCCGCGCGCTCCCCAAGTACAAGTACACCGAATTCTACTTCATCACCCCCGTCATCTCGAACTACAACCGCTCCGTGACCACCGACAGAGACTGGGACCAGAGCAAGGAGACGATGCACGGCTACACCCTGCGCGACATCTGCAACGCGATCATTGAGGTAGCCGAAGCGTACGACGTGGGCGTCATTGACCTCAACCTCATCAGCGGCATCTACCA
>JAFVYX010000014.1 GCA_017500625.1 Clostridia bacterium
CGAGATCACGCCTCCCCTGCGCCTTGTGACGCGCATTGCCTCGGATTCCGACCGCGCGCGCTACGCGAAAAACCGCGAGCTTGAGGCCGAGGCGATCAAGATCTGCCGCGAGAAGGTCGCCCGTCATAAGCTGGAGATGAACCTCATCGCCGCCGAATACACCTTTGACAACTCGAAGCTGCTCTTTTACTTCACCGCCGAGGGGCGCGTGGATTTCCGTGAGCTGGTCAAGGACCTGGCCTCGGTCTTCCACACGCGCATCGAGCTGCGCCAGGTGGGGATCCGTGACGAGGCCAAGATCCTTGGCGGCCTTGGCGTTTGCGGCCGCCCCTTCTGCTGCTCGACCTTCCTGCCCGATTTCGTGCAGGTGTCGATCAAGATGGCGAAGGAGCAGAATTTCTCCCTGAATTCCGCCAAGATATCGGGGGCCTGCGGGCGCCTGATGTGCTGCCTGCGCTACGAGCACGAGACCTACGAGGAGGCCCTCAGAAAAACGCCGCCGAACGGAGCGTACGTGGAAACGACCGCGGGGGTCGGTGTTGTCATTGAGACTCGACCGCTTCTCGGAATCGTGAAGGTGCGCCTGGACGAGAAGCCCGAGGCCCCGAAGCTCTTCCCGTGTGAGGAGATCACCGTGCTTTCGAACAAGGCGCCGCGGCCCGGAGAGGAGCGCCCCGTGCCCGAACGCCGCCGTGAGGTACCGAAGGGCGCCGAGGGAGCAAGGGAGACGGGCAAGGAAGCCCCGAAGCCCCCCCAAAGGAACGAAGGGAAAGACGGCGGAAACGCCCAGGGAAAGCCCGAGCGCACGGGAGGAAAGCATCACCGCGGAGGACAGTCGCGCGACCGCCGCGGCGGAAAAAAGCATCACCCGAAGCAAGAAAATTCGTGAAAGCTCTTGATTTTTTGATATTCTGTGATACAATAAATACATCAACATACTAAATAGGAGGTTTTTCTCATGGCTTACGTAATCAACGACGATTGTCTGGCTTGCGGCGCTTGCGCCGAGGGCTGCCCTGTTGAGGCGATCAAGGAGGGCGACGGCAAGTTTGTGATCGACGCGGACACCTGCATCGATTGCGGCAACTGCGCCGAGGTCTGCCCTGTCGGCGCCGCCAAGGCAGAGTAATTCATAGCAAAAAAGCAGAGCGGCGTTGGCCGCTCTGCTTTTTTTACGGAGGTCCTATGCACTCTTCCGAGGAATACCGCGAGCGCCTGAACGAGCGGCTGTCCATCATTCACCGCCGCGACGCCGCGCCTACTACGATCGATGCCCTCCTTTTGGCCGCCTTTTTGCCAAAGGCCGAAGCGGCCTGTGAGCTGGGAGCGGGGAGCGGACTCATCTCGCTTCTGGCGGCATCACGCGACGTGATCGGCACCTGCGACCTGGTAGAGCGCGAGGAGGCGCTTTATGGGCTTGCCGTCCGCAACATTCGCGAAAACGGGCTTGAGGGGCGCCTTACGGCGCATCTTGCCGACGTGCGCGAGTTCGACTCCGGCCGCCGCTATGGGGCCGTCTTTGCGAATCCCCCCTACCGCCGCGCGGGCGAGGGGCGCCCTGCGGCTACCCACCTCCGTGACGTTTCCCGCTTTGAGCGAGCGGGCACGGTGGCCGACTTCTGCCAAGCCGCCGCACACCTCTTACTGCCGACGGGGACCTTTTCCCTCGTGTTTCCCACGGTGCGACGGGACGAGCTTTTCCGCGCGCTGAGCGATGCCTCGCTGTACCCGGCCGAGGCCGTGACGGTGCTTCCCTACCCCGAGGGGGTGCCGCGCCTCTTCCTTCTGCGCGCCGGGCGTACCCCCGCCGCGCTTTGCGAGCGTACGTTTACGCTCACCGTTTCCAAGACCGACCGCCGTCCGACCGAGGCCGCCGAGGCCCTTTACCGCGACGGGGTGCTGTCCATATAAGGAGTCCTTATGAAAGAGAAAAACAAGATCGAGAAGGGAACGCTCTACCTTGTGGCTACGCCGATCGGCAATCTTGCCGACCTTTCGGAGCGCGCCAGGAAGGTACTGACCGAGGTAGACCTTGTGGCCGCCGAGGACACGCGCAACAGTCGCGCCCTGCTCTCGCACTTCGATATTCACACCGA
>JAFVYX010000100.1 GCA_017500625.1 Clostridia bacterium
TCAGCGCCAGAGGATCGCGCATTTTTGTGAAAATGAGAAAGAGCGTGAGCGCCACGATCGTGACGGTCGAAACGATGAGAAAGACCCAGCGGTTGTCGGCCAGCATGCCAAAGGCGGCACCGCGGTTGCGGATATACGTGATGTGCAGAACTCCCTCAAGGAGGGGAATGGTCTCGCCAAGCGCCATGCAGGTGTCAACGAGAAGCTTTGTCAGCTGATCGAGCAGGATCCCGATGAGGGTGACAAAAAGAATGAGAAGCTTAGGGTGCTTACAGTCTCGCATCGGATACTACCTCACACAAGCGGCAGAAAGGTCGATGCCGCAGATAATAGAAGGAAGGTGACAAGAAAGGGAATGTCAATGGGAGATCGGCGCACAAGCTCAAAGCGGTCAAGAAACGTGCGGACAGGGCCAATGACCAGCTCGGTCACGCCCGTCACAAAGGCGCGGAAGGGGCCGGGACGCCCCGAGGACGGCGGAAACCACGACATCACCGCTCGTACGAGCATTAGAAGCTGGAGCGCCTCAATGAACAAAAAAAGCGTGCGGCAAAGGACGGTAAGAACGATCATAGCACCCTCCGATCAGTCGTCATCACCGACCGACGAGAACATCGCGGCCACAGGGTCGGTCACGGCAGGCGGCGGGGGCGGCGGCACAGGTGCCTCGACGGGGGCCGAGCTGCGGACGGCCTCCTCGGCCTCGGCCTCGGCCGGCGACACGCCCTCGGGCGTTACCAGAAAGGTGTTTCCGCTGCCAAGGCGCTTCATGCTGCCGTCCACGGCGTAGGTGACACCGCTGATGAAATCCAAAAGATGGCGCAGGGCCTCGCGCTCCATGCGCTCGGGCTGAATGACCACCGTGCGGCCCGAGAGCAGCTCGTCCGCAATGAGAGGGGCATCGGCAAAGCGCTCGGGGCGCATGACCTTGACCTGTATCGCCTTGCGCGCGGGAGTACCCGACGGCATCGGCTGAACCGTTTTTTCGGTGGGAGTGGCTTTGCGGAAGCGGAACATGTCAAGTCTCCTTTACTTTTTTAGTGCTCGTTTTCTTTGTGAAAGAGGGTGCGCCCCACACGCACGTGCGTGGCGCCCTCCTCGGCGGCCACCTCGTAGCTCGTGCTCATGCCCATAGAAAGGACGGGCGCTTCGGGCAACAGCTTTGCGGCCGAAAGGCGCTCGGCGGCCTCGCGCACCAGGCGGAAGTAGGGGCGGTAGTCCTCGGGATCCTCGCAGTCGGGACCCATGGTCATAAGGCCCACGGGAACAAGATTCGGGTAAGCGCGGAGTGCCTCGGCCAAGGTGTCGATCTCCTCGGGCAGGACACCGCCCTTGGCTTCCTCGCGGCCCGAATTCACCTCGATCAGCACGCGTACCGTGATGCCGCGGCGCTCGGCCTGCTTCTGGATCTCGGCGGCAAGGCGCTCGGAGTCGAGGGATTGAATGAGCGCCGCGCGCTCAACGACGGTCTTGACCTTGTTGGTCTGCAAATGGCCGATCAGGTGGATCTCGGTATCGGCACCCGCCTCGTCAATGAGGGCGGCGCGCGCCGTAAAGAGCTGCGGTCGGTTCTCCGCGATGGCGTCGATCCCAAAGGAGAGGAGCGCCCGCACCTCGTCGTCGGTCGCGCTCTTCGTTACGGCAATGAGGCGCGGCACGGGATTTCCCCCACGGGCCGCCGCCGCAGAAAGCCGCGCTCTCACCGTGTCAAGATTTTTCTGTATGTAAGCGTATTCGGAAGCTTGGATCGGCATTTTCTTATCCCTCGGCAAATTTTCTTCACCGTACAGTATACCACAAACCCACCGCCGATTGCAAGCCCCAAGACCGCCGCGATCGCGAATTTATTTATTTTATAGAAAATACTTGAAAGCGCGCGCAAAATGTGCTACAATACGGAGAGTAAATAAAAGGAGAGAGAGTATGGAGGAAGGGAAGATCCTCGCGGCGTCCTTGCCCACCGTGGCGGCGCTTGCCTATCTTGGCGATGCCGTTCACAGTCTGGATATCCGCCGCCGTGCCGTGGCCGCCGGCCTTGCCAAGTCGGGCCGCCTGCACGAGTTTTCGGCGCGTATCGTCAACGCCGCCTCGCAGGCCGCCATGCTGAAGGCGCTCGCGCCCTGCCTTACCGAGGAGGAGAGCGATCTTTGCCGTCGCGCCGCCAATTCGAAGCATCTGCAGCACCCCAAGCACGCCAGCGATGCCGACTATCGGCAGGCCACCGCCTTTGAGGCCCTGCTCGGCATGCACGCCTACCTCGGCAACGAGGACCGCCTCTCTGAGCTTCTTGACGCCTCTTACCACTCATTTGAAGGGAGAACAGCACCGTGATACAGAAAATTAAGGGAACGATGGATATCCTTCCCGACGAGACCCCGCTTTTTAGGAAGATCGAGGCGATCGTCCGCGAGGAGGCCGAGCGCTACGGCTTCGGTGAGATCCGCACCCCCACCTTTGAGAATACCGAGCTCTTTGTGCGCGGCGTCGGCGACACCACGGACGTCGTGCAAAAGGAGATGTATACCTTTGCCGACCGTGACGAGGGGCGCTCGATCTCGCTCCGTCCCGAGGGTACCGCCTCGGTCGCCCGCGCGCTGCTCGAGAACGGTCTGCACGTGGCCGCTATGCCGCAGAAGTTCTATTACGTCATCAACTGCTTCCGCCACGAGGCGCCGCAGGCGGGCCGCAGCCGCGAGTTCTTCCAGTTCGGCACCGAGACCTTTGGTAGCGAGGCCCCTGCCTCGGACGCTACCGCCATCGCCCTTGCCGCTTCGGTACTCGACCGCCTCGGCCTTTCCGGCGTTAAGCTCCACCTGAATTCGATCGGCTGTAAGTGCTGCCGTCCCGCCTACCGCGAGGCGCTGGTCGGCTACTACAGATCGAACGAGAAAACGCTCTGCGACACCTGCCGCGACCGCCTCGGCCGTAATCCCCTGCGCCTGCTCGATTGCAAGAATCCCGAGTGCGCCGCCCTCGCTCCGAACGCGCCCCGCACGGTCGACCACCTCTGCGAGGGGTGCCGCGCCCACTTTGACGAGCTTTGCTCGATGCTCGACGCGATGGGCATTTCCTACACCGTTGACCCCGCGATCGTCCGCGGCCTCGACTATTACACCCGCACCGTCTTTGAGTTCATTGCCGACGGCATCGGCGCCCAGAGCACGGTCTGCGGCGGCGGCCGCTACGACGGGCTTGTCGAGTCGCTGGGCGGCCCCGCCCTTCCCGGCATCGGCTTCGCCATGGGCATCACACGCCTCATTCTTTCGATGCGCGCCGCCGGTACGGCGGACGTGCCCCCCGTCGCCCCCCGCATCTACATCGCCCCCCTCGGCAAAGCGGCCGCCGTCACGGCTATGGCCACCTGCGAGAGATTGCGCCGCGCGGGTATCTACGCCGAGTGCGACCTGATGGAGCGCTCGCTCAAGGCCCAGATGAAGTACGCCGGCAAGCTCGGCGCCGCCTACACCCTGATCCTCGGCGATACCGAGGTCGCCTCGGGTCGTGCCCAGCTCCGCGATATGCAGTCGGGCGAGCAGACCGAGGTCGCTATTGCCACGTTCACGGTATGAGCACTCTCTGTGAGGGCCGCCCCGCCTCGCTTTCGGGACGCTCGGAGGGGGAGATCGCGGTCTATGAGCTTCTTGACCGCCTCGGCATCACCTACACCCACGTCGACCACGCCCCCGCCGCCACGATGGAGGATTGCCTTGCCGTTGAGCAGCTCCTTGGCGTCACGGTATGCAAAAACCTTTTTCTCACCAACCGTCAGCACACCGCCTATTACCTGCTCTTGATGCCCGGCGATAAGCCCTTCCGCACCAAGGACCTCTCGGCCGAGATCGGCTCGGCCCGCCTCTCCTTTGCCACGCCCGAGGAGATGGAGCGCCTGCTTGGCACCCAGCCCGGCTCGGCCAGCGTGCTGGGCCTTATGAACGACAAGGAGCGCGAGGTCGCGCTTCTCATCGATAAGGATATTCTGGAGGCCGAGGCCGTGGGCGTTCACCCGCTCGTCAACACCTCGTCGCTCCGCCTCTCTGTCCGCGACATTCTCTCCGTCTTTCTTCCCGCGGTCGGTCACACCTACCAAAGGGTCACTCTGTAACCCCAACATCAACCGCAGAGGCAAAGCCCCTGCTCCAAGGAGGTACTCCCATGCAAAAACCGAGAATCGAAACGCTCTGTGTTCAGGGCGGCTACAGCCCGAAGAACGGCGAGCCGCGCCAGATCCCGATCATTCAAAGCACCACCTTCCGCTACGAGACCAGCGAGGATATGGGCAAGCTCTTTGACCTTGAGGCCAGCGGCTATTTCTACTCCCGCCTGCAGAACCCCACCTGCGACACCGTGGCGGCGCGCATCGCGGCCCTTGAGGGCGGCACCGCGGCCATGCTCACCTCGTCGGGCCAGGCGGCGAATTTCTACGCCGTCTTCAACGTCGCCTCGAACGGAGACCACGTGGTTGCCTCGTCGGCGCTCTACGGCGGCACCTACAACCTCTTTGCCGTTACCAAATGCAAAGAAATAGAAGAA
>JAFVYX010000101.1 GCA_017500625.1 Clostridia bacterium
GTGTTCACCGTGGCCGTCACGGGGGACTTTTCGGAGCGCGATGCCGACCGCCTTGTGGGCGCAGGCCTCTCCCGCCTTGCCGAGGAAATGCCCACACCCCTTGTAGGAAGCGAGCCGATGTCGGCCCCTCCCGTGGTGGTGGGGGCCGGCCCCTGCGGCCTTTTTGCCGCTTTGCTTCTCGCAGAGGCGGGGTATGCCCCCCTCGTTCTCGAGCGTGGTGGCAATGTTCTTGAACGTCGCGAGGCCTACGCCCGCTTCTGCCGCGACCGCGTTCTCGATCCCAATACCAATATTCAGTTCGGCGCCGGTGGCGCCGGCACCTTTTCGGACGGAAAGCTTGTCACCCGTGTCAACGACCCGATGACGGCTTACGTCCTTTCGCGTTTTGTGGAGTTTGGCGCTCCGCGCGAGATCTTGAGCGAGGCGCGCCCGCACGTGGGCACCGACCTCCTTCTCGGTACGGTCTCGGCGATGCTTCGTCGCATCGAGGCGGCGGGTGGCCGCGTGCTGTACCACACGCGCTTTCTTTCCCCCGTGATGTCGGGCGCCCGTGTCACTGCTGTCCGCACCGACCGTGGGGAATTTCCTTGCGGGGCGCTCGTTTTGGCCATCGGTCACTCGTCACGCGATACCTACCGTGCCCTTCTTGACGGCGGCTTTGCCGTTGCTCCCAAGCCCTTTTCGGTCGGCGTCCGCATTGAGCATCTTGCCGATGATGTCGACCGTGCGCTGTACGGCGACCTTGCAGGCCACCCCGCCCTTGGCCGTGCCGCCTACAATTTCTCGGCCGATACCGACACTCGTGGGGTCTATACCTTCTGTATGTGCCCCGGCGGCACCGTTGTCGCCGCCGCCTCGGAGGAGGGCGGAGTCGTTGTCAACGGTATGAGCGAGCACGCCCGTGACGGGCGCAATTCCAACGCCGCCCTCGCCGTCTCTGTCTTTTGCGAGGATTACGGCGCCACCCCCCTCGGCGCGATCGAATTCCAGCGCCGCATCGAGCGCGCGGCCTTTGCCGCGGGCGGCGGCCGCTATGCGGCCCCCGTCACCACGGTCGGTGATTTTCTTAACGATTCGCGCGGCACCGCGCCCTCTCGCGTTGTGCCCACCTATATGGACGGTGAGGGCGTGGCCCTCTCGTCTCCCGACGACTATCTCCCCCCCTTTGTGACCGCGGCTCTCCGTCGCGGCATCACGGCGTTTGACCGCCGCCTTTCTGGCTTTGCGGCGGACGATGCCGTTCTTACGGGGGCGGAAACGCGCACCTCGGCTCCCGTGCGGATCCTCCGCACCGATCTCCGTACGGCGGAGGGGACCGACAACCTTTACCCCGCGGGTGAGGGGGCGGGCTATGCCGGCGGCATTACCAGCGCTGCGCTGGACGGCCTCCGCACGGCCCTCGCGATCCTTTCGCGTTACCGCCCGCGGCTTTAAGACGTATTACATAGGAAGGCGGTCGCAAGACCGCACGTAGGAACATACAATGCTTAAGAAAAACGGAAAAACCACGAAAAAATGGGTACTGCGCGACAGCGTGACCGAACAAGCGCTGCCCCTTGTCCATGCCATCTCCGACACGCTCGGCATCGGCACGGTCGTCTCGCGCTTGCTCTACAATCGGGGCTACACCACCCCCGAGGCGGCGGCGTCCTTTCTCCGCCTGGAGACCGAGATCCTTTGCGATCCCTTTCTTCTGGACGATGCCGACAAGGCGATCGACCGTGTCCGCCTCGCCATCGAAAGGGGAGAGAGGATCACGGTTTACGGCGACTATGACGTGGACGGCGTGACCGCGGTCTGCACCCTCCTTCTGTACCTGCGCTCCCACGGTGCCAACGCCGATTATTATATCCCCAACCGTTCGGGTGAGGGATACGGCGTTTCCTGCTCCGCGATCGATGCCCTCCACAGCGCGGGCACCTCGCTCATCGTCACGGTCGATACGGGTGTGACCGCGATTGAGGAGATCACCTACGCCAAAACGCTGGGCATCGACTTCGTTGTGACTGACCATCACGAGTGCCTGCCCACTCTGCCCCCCGCCGTGGCCGTCCTCAATCCCCACCGTCCCGACAGCCGCTACCCCTTCCGTGAGCTTGCGGGCGTCGGTGTGGTATTCAAATTCATTTCGGCCTATGAGGAGACCGTCAGCGGCGATAGCCGCGCCGTATGCGCGCGCCGTATCTGCGAGAGGTACGCCGATCTTATCGCCATCGGCACGATCGCCGACGTGATGCCGATCCGTGAGGAGAACCGCCTCATCGTCAAGGAGGGACTGCGCTTGCTTGATGCCTCACCGCGCATCGGCTTTTCCGCCCTTTGCGAGAGTGTGCGCTCGGCGGGGCGGAGTGAGGGGAAACGTCCCGCCAAGCAGGCCAAGGTCACCTCGGGCTTTATCGGCTATACCATCGCCCCCCGACTGAACGCTGCGGGCCGTATCCGCAGCGCCTCTTTGGCGGTGGAGCTCTTCCTCACCGAGGATCCCGCCCGCGCCGAGGCCCTGGCCGAGGAGCTTTGCGAGGCCAACCGTGAGCGTCAGGCCGAGGAAAACAAGATCATGGCCGAGGCGTATGAGAAGATCGAGCGCGAGCACGATTTCGGGAAGGATCCCGTCATCGTCCTTGCGGCCGACGGCTGGCATCACGGCGTCATCGGTATCGTTGCCTCCCGCATCACCGATCGCTATGGCCTCCCTTGCATTCTCGTTTCCTTTGATAACGATGACGCCCACGCCGACACCGACGTCGGCAAGGGCTCGGGGCGGAGCGTCAAGGGCCTTAACCTTGTCGATGCCCTCGTCTATGCCTCGGATACTCTTGTGAAGTTCGGCGGTCACGAGCTGGCCGCTGGCCTTTCGGTCACGCGCGGCAACCTTCCTCTTTTCCGTGAGAGGATCAATGAATACGCTCGGAAGACCCTCCGTGATGAGGACAGGATCCCCACGATGGAGGCCGACTGTGAGCTTTCGCTCTCCGACCTTTCCATGGAGCTTTGCGAGGAGCTGGGGATCCTTGAGCCCTACGGAGTAGAAAATCCCGTTCCCACCTTTGTTCTGCGCTCCCTGAAGGTCCTCGAATGCTCCTCGATCAGCGCAGGAAAGCACACGCGCTTGCTTCTCGGTGACGAGCATACCGCCTTCACCGCGATGTGCTTCTCAATGCCGCTTTCCGACCTCGATCTTTTTGTCGGTGACCACGTTGACGTAATGTTCAACCCCGACATCAACGAGTGGTGCGGTCGCAAATCGGTCCAGCTCATTGTCAGGGATATCCGCCTTTCGGAGGGGGAGGCCCGCCACTTTGAAAAGGCCCGCCGCCGTTACGAGGAGATCCGCACGGGCGGCGCCTTTACCGAGGACGAGAACGTCCTCCCGAGTCGCGAGGACTTTGCGGCCGTGTATACCCTTGTCCGCCGCTCGGTGCGCGCGGGCGGTGAGGTGCTGACGCACCGTGGGATCCTTTCCCAGCTTTCGGGAACCGCAGACGGCATCGGCTATGTGAAGCTGAAGTTCATTATCCGTATCCTGCAGGAGCTCAATCTTCTCGGCATCGAGGAGATCAGTGAGGAGGTCTACCGCTTCCGCCTGCAGTATTCCCAGAACAAGACCGACCTTGAAAAATCCAATCTTTTGCGTCGCCTGCGCTCTCAGATGAAGCAGGCGTGAGGGTATTATGTACAAAGAGATCGAAGGCCTGCTTTCCACTCTGGCAGCCACCAAAAAGCAATATGACCTGGATAAGATCCGCGAGGCGTTCCTTTACTCCAAGGCCCTGCACGAGGGGCAGTTCCGCCAAAGCGGTGACCCTTATATCGTTCACCCCGTAGCCGTTGCCTCGATCATCGCGGAGCTCGAGCTTGACACCGACTCGATCTGCGCCGCGCTCCTCCACGACACGCTTGAGGACTGTGCGGGTAAAACCAATTATGAGGATCTGCGCCGCCGCTTCGGTGATGACGTTGCCCTGATCGTAGAGGGCGTCACCAAGATCGTCACCGTGCGCTTTGAGGACAAGGAGGAGGCCCACATCGAGAACATTCGCAAGATGCTTCTCGCTATGTCCAAGGATATCCGCGTCATCTTCGTCAAGCTCTGCGACCGCCTCCACAATATGCGTACGCTGGACGCCAAATCCGACGAAAAGCGCCGCACCATTTCGCTTGAGACGATGTACATCTACGCCCCTCTCGCCCACCGTCTCGGTATGCAGCGCATCAAGCAGGAGCTTGAGGACATCAGTCTCCGTTACCTCGATCCGATCGGCTACGGCGAGATCTCGGGCGAGATCGAGGGGAAGTACGGCAAA
>JAFVYX010000102.1 GCA_017500625.1 Clostridia bacterium
ACGGAAGGTGGTGTCGGTGATCCAGATCTCACTCGGCATATTTTCCGGCACGCGGCGATGGTTGAAGGCGATCATCGGGACCTTGGAATACTCGTAAAGGTCACGGTACAGGTTCGGCTCAGCAACGTCCTGGAGCGAATATTTATACTGCGCGATCTCCAGAAGGTTGGTATTGGGATTCTTTTTGACCATATTGGTTCTCCTTTTTGGGATTGCATACAAATATACAATTATAATAGCACGGACGCCGGAGAAAGTCAAGAGAAAGACCGAAAAATGCGCCAAAAAACCTAAAAAATCGCGGCACATGGGCTAAAGCCGATGTGCCGCAGGGAGATGTCACTCAAGGACGATCCTTCCGAAAAAGGCGGGCTGATGATAGTCGGACTTCTCGGTGCCGATCGGGCTCCAGACCGAGAAATGCTTACGGACGGTCTTATCGCCACACTTGTAGAAGTTGGCGCGCATCTCACGGCCGCGCGAGGTGAAGTGGCGGTCAATGAAGGTGTAGGGCACGTGGAGCGTTATCGTCCAGCCGCGACCGTAGGTGACCGAGGTCTCAATGCGAAGCCCTGCCTCTGCCACATCCAGAAGGCGGCGGTCATAGCGAGAGGTACCGATGCCAACGTGAGGTACGCCGATAGGATTGACCTCAATGTTGATATAGGCGACGTCCTCGGTGTTGGGAGTAAAGAAAAACTCCATGCAGCTGTCCTCACAGATCTGCTCGTTGGCTACGGTGTGGCAGGCGCGCAGGGGCCATTCGTCGGTTTCAAAGCGCACGGTCAGCCCCTCGGGCGAGTGAACTAAACGGGCAAAGGTGGCATAAGGCGAGGGGAAGCTGTTCTCCCACACAAAATCCAAGGCGACGGCGGGAATGGTTTCCCACACGGGATCGGCTGCGGTGGGAACGGCAGCAAGAGAACGGGCGACGTATTCCTTCATGATGTTCCTCATTTCTTTATTTTTTCTTTATTTCTTTTTCTTTTCCTTCAGCGGCTCGCGCGTGCCATCGGGACGCTCGATGACGGTGCCGTCCAGCGTGCCGCGGAGACTTGCGCGGAAGGAGGCAATGTACTCCTCGCGGAGTGCCTTCTGCTCGGAGAGCTCGGCCTCGGTGAGGGGGCCCTCCTTACCTTTTCTGGCCAGGGCGTTGATCCTGGCAATCTTCTCGGGTGTCATCAAAGCGCAAACCTCAAAATCAGAAATAGAATAAAGGCAGCGCCAAGGCAACCGGCACCGAGGTAGAACCAAAGATTCGAGGCTCCCGAGACGGTGGTGGGATTCGCCACGGGCATCTCCTCGACCTCCTCCTCATCAAGGAAAGCGTCCTCCTCGGAAAGCGGCGCGTCCTCATGGCGGATCAGGCGGGAAAGCTCGGCCGCGACGGTGGGATTCTGGACGTCCATCTCCAGCAGGGCCTCCACGGCGCGGGTGCGCTCCTCCGATTCCTCGGTGCCTGCGATCTTATCGAGAAGCGCAGCACACTCGGGACACAGGACCATGGCCTCTCCCTCGCCATTCATCATCAGGATCGGGGGCTCCTCGCCCTCAAATTTATGTAAGCATACGCAACAGGTCGCCATGCGGATACTCCTTTTTCCTTATTTTATTCTATTATACCCCCCTTTGGGCGGTTTGTCAATTCTATTTGGGGTAACACTTGAAAAAAAGAGAAAGACGTGATACAATAGAGGAAAAAGCAACCGAGATACGAGGAAACGCCGATGAAAAAGCCCCTGCCCCCTACCAGCTGTGATACCTGCATTCACCACATTTACGACGAGGAGATGCTCTCCTATTACTGCGACCGCTACCTTGATGAGGACGAGATCGCACGGTACTCGCTGACGGCTACCGTACGGTGTCCCTTTTATCAGTTCAACGACGAATACATCAACGTGAGAAAGCAGATCTGACGCCGCTTTAACAAAAGCGCCTCCCGCAGGGGAGGCGCTTTGTTTCAGAAGAAAGAAAAACGCCCCGCAGGGCGTTTTTCTTTTTGGGTAATATTGGTATCAGTTGGCACCCCAGACCACATCGGAGAGCTGGAGGTAAGCCGGGCCACCGTCCTCGTGAACGAGGTACCAGGGCGAGTTGTTACCGTAGCAGTCCATGTAATCATCACGAATTTTGTCGATCTGGTACCAGTCGGTCCCCTCGGTCTGCGTCAGATCCCACTCGGAGACGTACTTACCGCCCTGACCGTAGTAACCGCCGGCAGGCTCGATGGCGTCGTAAGGCAGGGTCTGACCGGCAGGGGCAAGCGGGCTGTTCTCGGTGCCCATCAGGTCGTTGAACTGGAAGGCAAGGAAGAGGAACTCACCGGCCGTCAGAGTCGAACCGCCAAACTGAGCGTAGCCGAGACCGGGAGTACCGGTAAAGCTCTCGCTCTTCGCAGGGAAGGCGTACTCGCAGACGTAGGTGACAGGAAGGCCCTCATTAGCGGCCTCATCACCGCGGACACGGTTGTCACCGGCCTTGTAGAGGATATTGTCGAAGTAGAAGGACTTCTGCGCCTTAACAGCGGAGGGCGCGTTGGTCATAAAGGCACCCGCCGAGTGGTTGGTGACCGTCTTGTAGGTCGGGTAGGCCTTATCGGGAAGTCTAGTGGTGCCGTTCGAGTTCACAACCATATTGAACTCGGGGGCCTTGTAGCCGCCGAAGTTGTAGTAGACCTCGATCGAGTCGTTGATCCAGGGGTTGGGCGAATCGGTGTACCACTGCGCACGGTAGTAGTCGGTGGTATCGGTGACCTCGACCGCAATGAAGACCCAAGGATCGACGGCGGGCGTGGTGGGATCCGAGTCGACAACATCACCAGAGACGGGATCGGTGTAGTTGCCCCAAAGAGCGTACACGTTGACGTTGAGCGTCGACTGCGTACGGCCGGCCTCGGCGGCCTTGGTACCTCTGTTGATCTGGAGCATCGCGATCTCCTTCATCGGGTCGGTGATTCTGTTGTCAGCACCGGGGAGAAGGGTTCTCGTGCCGTTAGCCGTCTGGAAATCCTGATTTCTCGAGACGAGGTGAGCGCTATCCAGGTAAGCGGCATCGACAACACCGTCAAGCACAACGTTGTTGTACTGAAGGACCTGCTGATCGCACTTGGAAACGGTGACGGTGCAGGTCTTGGAGGTCAGCGTCTCGGGCTTGTAGTTCTCACCGGTCTGCGAGAAGTTGATGGCGACCTCATAGGTACCAGCACCCGTGATGATGCCGTTCGCAACCGTCTCGTTGACGGCGGCGCCCGTCTCGTCCTTCACCTTCTTCACCGCAACACCCGCGATGTTGATGCCGGTGGGAAGAGTACCGCCCATGACCGAATACTCACCCTCGGCATTGCTGGGATCATACTCCATGTTGGGGTAGGAGAACATATTGACGTCGATCGCCTTGAAGTTGCCAACCTTGGAAGCATCGGCAGGGACGATCTTAAAGGAGCCGACCTCGGGCTCGGGGAGAGCGGTGTTCTTATACTTCTCGGCCGCAGACTTTCTCCAGGAGAAGGTAGCGGTGACCTCGTAGGTACCGACGTTGGTGGGGTAGGTGGTACCGAGGTCCTCAAGCACGGCACCCGTGTCGGGATCAACGCGCTTGAAGGAAAGCGAGGCATCGAGGTAAGAGGGCTTGTTGACGCCGACCTGAGCCGAAGTCAGCTTCTTGCCCATGTAAGTAACGTCGTCAACATCAAAGTAGATCTTGGCGAGCTCCTCGGGAGAAAGGGTGGCACCGACGGACGCCTCAGTCGTAGTGACAGTGGTAGCAGCGGTGGTGGTGGCAGCCGTCGTGGTAGACGAGTCATCACCGGGGCCGCCGATCAGGCTGCTC
>JAFVYX010000103.1 GCA_017500625.1 Clostridia bacterium
CCCGCCACAGCCCCACAGAAGAAAGCCTCCGTTATGAGGGGCTTTTTACTTTTTAGAGAGAGGTGAAGAGATATGCGAGCGCTTCAAGGGGGCCAAAACGGCCTTAATGTTCCCTTTTTGGCAGATGAACACCAATATTGACGGAAAACAGAAAAAACGCTAAAAAAAGCGACGTTTTGTAAACAATACAATGCACTCTACGCAGAGGAGAGTCGACTTTCGCCTTCTCTACGGCCAAAAATAGGTCATTTCGACCTCAAGATGAAAAAATTGGCACTCTACAATTCGGAGACAACGGAAAAGAGCGTGAAAAAGGCAAATATTCTTGACTTTTTGTCGGAGAGGCACTATACTTCACGTATCATATATAATATTTTAGGAAAGCTGTGTCGGGCTCTGCCCGATGCACCATTCGGCATAGCCCCGCCAATGACTTCCGCTTCGGGAGGCGGCGCGGCCGCTGTGCTTACTGGGGTGGAAATTTTATGCTTCAATTGTTGACGTTTGGAACATCTGGCGCCTTGATCGCCGCGGTCCTTCTCCTGACAAGGCAAAGGCCGTCGGCGCGCGCCCGCATCATCCGGGCGCTGGTGATCGCGTTCTGCGCCATCGGCTTCTTCCGTCAGTGGCTGGCCGATTCGATCTACCTTGTGATCGACGGCGGCTGGCTCTACGAGACGTATTACGATCGGCGCGACACCTTGCAGATCATTCTTCGGTGGGGATACTTCTCCGCCTACTCCGTCCTTCCCGCGGCGGCCTTTACGCGTTCAAGGACTCTTCGCAACATTGCGGGGTACGTCACGCTCCCCTTTGCCGTCGCCTCCGTCTTCTTCTTTGACGACTTCATGGCGTACTTCACGGACACCGCGGCCGCGGGCTTCCATTGGAGCTACGGCTGGCGGGCGGCCTACTTTGTCCTTGAGCTGGCGCTTGCCGTAGCCCTGCCGATCCTCCTCCACGTGAGTGAGCGGCACGTGCTCCGCGTGGCATCCTTCACCGAGTGGAGGAATTTTCTCCTCGGCACGGCGGGCGTTGCGGTCACGGTGATGCCGTGCTACGCCCCCCAGGCACTCCTTGGCTACGTGCAGACCAAGCCGCCATCGTTCTCGACCTACCACCTCGTCTGGCTCGGTGTCACGTTTTTTATGGCACTGGGGCTCTACTACCTTTTCCGCTTCCGCCCGTACGGTGAGCGGTATGCGCTCTGCCTCTTTCTCGTTCTGGCGCTCTTCTTCCATTACAATTCCCTCTACCTTACGGGCATCACGCTGCGGCGCCTGCCGTTCCAGCTTTGCAACATCGCCTCCTACTTTTTCCTTATCGCTATCGTCTTTAAGTGGGAAAAATTCTTCCACTTCACCTTCCTTGCCAACACCGTGGGCACCATCATCGCCCTTTTGGGGCCGGACTTCGGCTCCGGTGGGGCCAGCTTCCACAACGTGCACTTCCTTTATGAGCACACCCTCGTCCTTGTGATCCCCGCGCTCCTGGCGGGACTGCGCATCTTCCGCCGTGTGGACCTCCGCTCGCTCCGCCCCCTCTTTCTCGGGTTTACGGCGTACTTCCTTTTTTGTTTTATCACGGGTACGATCATCAACGGCTATCGGGGCGGCGATACGCCGGCGGTCAACTACTTCTATATGTTTGACCTTGATATCGCCTTCCGCTATTTCCCCTTCCTCACCTTCGCGGAGAACTATTACTTTACCTTCGGGCGCTTTATCGTCTACCCGATCATCGTTTCCGTCGTGTACGTCGGCTTCTTCCTCCTCTGCCTTCTCTTTTACGGGATAGTGCGGTGGGCTTACAAGATGGAGGACGATCACCTGGCCCTGCGCCGCTCGGGCATTGAGCTTTACGAAAAGCTCAGCGGCAGGACATCCCGCCGCCCGAAGAGCTTTATCGACTGACCATCCCCCTTACCTCAGAAAATTCACATGCGCTAATACCGCATGGATCGGAGTGCGATATGTTGAATAATGAAGTAACGATACTTTCCCACGGGGACCCCACCGCCGAGGCGGCCGAGGCCCCTGTGGATATGCTGACCATCAGCCACCTTACCAAAAGCTATGGGGAATCCGAGGTCAACGCCGTTGAGGACCTCTCGCTCTCCTTGCGGGCGGGGGAGATCTACGGCTTTCTGGGGCCGAACGGCGCCGGCAAATCAACGACCATCAAGTCGCTGGCGGGCATCTACCCCTTCCAGCACGGGGATATCCTGATCGACGGAGTGTCGATCAAGACCGACCCCCTCGCAGCGAAGCGGAAGATCGGCTACGTCTCGGATAACCACGCGGTGTTTGAGCGGCTGACGGGGAAGGAATACGTCAACCATATCGCCAACCTCTACTGCGTCGATCCCGCGGAGGCCGCAGAGCGCACCGAGCGCCTCCTTGACGTCTTTAAGCTGCGGGCGGCCTACCACCACCCGATCAAAAGCTATTCCCACGGAATGAAGCAAAAGATCTCGGTGATCGCGGCGCTCGTCCACAACCCGAAGCTCTGGGTGCTTGACGAGCCGCTCACGGGCCTTGACCCCCAAAGCTCTTACCAGCTGAAAAAGGTCATGCGCCAGCACGCTGCGGAGGGCAATACCGTCTTCTTCTCCTCGCATATTCTTGACGTTGTGGAGAACCTTTGCGACCGCTGCTGCATTATCAAGGGCGGAAGACTTCAGGGCGTCTATGACCTTCATGAGCTGAAGAAGAACGGCGAGTCGCTCGAGGAGATCTTCATGGGTGTCATCGGCGACGTGGAAGAGGAGCTGAAATGAGGACGGTTCTTCGCCTTTTGCGGCTTCAGATCGACAACAAGTCGGACATCCTCAAGACCGCCACGCCAAGGACCATGGTGCCGGCCATCGCCAAGGCGGCCGCCGCCCTCCTCCTTGCCACGCTGGTGGCGGTGCTGGTGCTGCCGCGCGTCTTTATCCTCGGCTTTTCGGTCAATGCGGAGCTTCTCTCGCTTGTTTTGACCGTCACGCAGCTGGTCTCCTTGGCCTTTGCGGTGGGGACCGTGGTCCATACGCTCTACCTCTCCAACGATAACGAGCTTCTGGTCTGCCTCCCCGTAACGCCCAACCAGCTCTTTGTTTCCAAGCTGCTCCTCATCTATATCACCGAGCTGGCGGTCAACGCCATGATCTCCGTGCCGCTTTTTGTGGGCATTGGTCTCAGCTCCCATCACGGGATGGGGCTTTCCTACTACCTGTCCATCCCCCTGATGCTCC
>JAFVYX010000104.1 GCA_017500625.1 Clostridia bacterium
GAAAGGAATGACGATATGAAGAACTCAAGATCCGAGAGCTACGCCGCCGCCGGTGTGGACATCACGGCGGGCTACCGCGCCGTGGAGCTGATGAAAAAGCACATTGCCCGCACCAGAAATTCGGGCTGCCTCGATGACGTTGGCGGCTTTGGCGGCTGCTTTGGCCTGCCCGTGGCGGGACTGGAGGAGCCCGTCCTTGTGTCGGGCACCGACGGCTGCGGTACCAAGGTGAAGCTCGCCATTCTGATGGACAAGCACGACACGATCGGCATTGACGCCGTGGCGATGTGCGTGAACGACATCATCTGCGTGGGCGCCCGTCCCCTCTTCTTCCTCGATTACATCGCCTGCGGCAAGAACTACCCCGAGAAGATCGCCGCGATCGTTGGCGGTGTGGCCGAGGGCTGCGTCCGGTCGGGGGCCGCTCTGATCGGCGGCGAAACGGCCGAGCACCCCGGGCTGATGCCGCAGGAGGATTACGACCTCGCGGGCTTTGCCGTCGGCATCGTCGACAAAAAGAAGATCATCGACAATCGCCGCATGGCGGTCGGTGACGTGGTCATCGCCCTGCCCTCGACGGGCATTCACTCGAACGGCTTTTCGCTCTGCCGTAAGGTCTTTGATATTGATAATAATCCCCCCGCGCTCTATGAGCCGCGAGAGGAGCTTGGCGGCAAATCGGTCGCCGAAACGCTCCTTACCCCCACCCGCATCTACGTGAAGCCCGTCCTCGCTCTCCTTGAGCAGGTCGACGTCAAGGGCATCTCGCACATCACGGGCGGCGGCTTCTATGAGAATATCCCGCGCTCGGTGCCGGACGGCCTTTCGGCCCGCATCGAAAGGAGCGCCGTCCGCGTGCTGCCGATCTTTGACCTTCTGGCCAAGACGGGGAACATCTCGGAGCGCGATATGTTCAACACCTACAACATGGGTGTCGGCATGAGCATCGTGGTCGCGGCCGCCGATGCCGACCGTGCGCTCAGTATTCTCCGCGCCGAGGGCGAGGACGCCTACGTCATCGGTGCGATCGAGGCGGGCGAGGAGAAGATCACGATATGCTGAGACAGCTCTTTGCCGCCATCTCGGCAGGCCTTATGATCGCCATCGGCGGCTGTGTCTACCTCGCCGCCGAGAGCCGCGTGGTGGGCGCCGTCTTCTTCTCGGTCGCGCTCATCTCGATCTGCTGTAAGGGCTACGGGCTCTTTACGGGGCGCGTCGGGTATTTCCCCGACAACTGCTCGAGGGCGGAGCTTTGCGGCCTCTCGATGACCCTGCTCGGCAACTTCATCGCCACGGCCCTTGTCGGCACCGCGGTGTGCTATGCGCTCCCCGCCATTCCCGACGCCGCCTTTGCCTCGGTCGCGGCGAAGCTTGCCACCCCGTGGTACGCCACGCTCGTCCGTGCCGTGCTTTGCGGCGTCCTGATGTACCTTGCGGTGTCGATCTATCGCGAGAAGAACACGATCGCCGGCATCGTTTTCTGCGTGCCGACCTTCATTCTCGCGGGCTTTGAGCACTCGATCGCCGATATGTTTTACGTCGCGGCGGCGGGGGAGTATTCCTTCCGTGCGCTCGGCTTCCTCCTTCTCGTGATCGCGGGCAACGCCGTCGGCGGTATGCTTCTGCCTCTTCTTTCCCGCGTCGGCAAGGAGGAAAAGAAATGAAAAAAGCGAGAATCGCCGTCCTCGTTTCGGGGGGCGGCACCAACCTGCAGGCCCTCATCGACGCCGAGAGGGCGGGCGCCCTTCCGAGCGGCGAGCTTGCGCTTGTCGTCTCGTCGAAGCCGGGCGTCTATGCCCTTGAGCGCGCCGCCGCGGCGGGCATTCCCTCGGCGGTGGTCAGCCGCCGTGACCTCGGCAGCCCCGAGGCGTTTGAGGACGCCCTGCTTTCGGTGCTTTCGGAGGCGAGGATCGACCTTGTGATCCTTGCGGGCTTTCTTTCGATCCTCGGCCCGCGCGTCATCGCCGCGTACCCCGACCGCATCATTAACGTCCACCCCTCGCTCATTCCGTCCTTCTGCGGCGCGGGCTTTTACGGTCTGCGCGTGCATGAGGCAGCGCTCTCGTACGGCGTGAAGGTGACGGGCGCCACCGTCCACCTGGTGAACGAGATCCCCGACGGCGGACGGATCCTTCTGCAACGGGCGGTCGAGATCCTTGAGGGCGACACGCCCGAGATCCTTCAGCGCCGCGTGATGGAAGAGGCCGAGTGGAAGCTGCTTCCCGCCGCCGCCGAAATGGTCGCCAAGAGTCTTATCAACGAATGAAATTTTGGGAGAGAGATATGAACATTTATAGCGTAAACGACATAGCGGAGCTGATCCGCGACAACCCCTACGTCGGCCGCGGCATCGTCCTCGGCAAGAGCGCGGACGGCCAAAGCGCCGTCGCCGCCTACTTCATCATGGGCCGCTCGAAGAACAGCCGCAACCGCGTGTTCACAAAGAGGGATAACGCCCTCTTTACCGAGCCCTACGATCCCTCGCTCGTCGAGGATCCCTCGCTCATCATTTACGCCGCCGTGCGTGAGCACGAGGGGCGCCTCATCGTCACAAACGGCGACCAGACCGACACGGTCTATGAGGGCATCAAGGCGGGCAAGACCTTCGCGGAGGCGCTCCGCTCGCGTGAGTTTGAGCCCGATGCCCCCAACTTTACCCCTCGCATCAGCGGTATGATCACCTTCGGCAAGGACGATTTCACTTACGATATGAGCATTCTGAAGAGCGTCGATGCCGAGGGCAGCGCCTGCGCGCGTTACACCTTCGAATATCCCGCGCTGGCGGGCCTTGGCCACCTTATCCACACCTACGTGACCGACGGCAATCCGATCCCCACCTTCCAGGGTGAGCCCGAGCGCGTGGCGATCGGCAACGATATCGATGCCTTTACCGCCTCTCTCTGGGGCGCCCTCAACGAGGACAACAAGATCTCTCTCTACGTGCGCTATACGTCGCTTGCCGATGGCAAGACCTGTGAGCGCCTCATCAACAAAAACGAAAAGTGAGGAATGAGCCATGAAGGAATTTGAACTGAAGTACGGTAACAACCCCAACCAGAAGCCCGCCAAGATCTATATGCAGGGCGACGGTGAGCTGCCCCTCGAGATCCTCTCGGGCCGCCCCGGCTACATCAACTTTCTCGATGCGCTCAAGGCCTGGCAGCTCGTCAAGGAGCTAAAGGAGGCGCTCAGCCTTCCCGCCGTCACGTCCTTCAAGCACGTCAGCCCCACCTCGGCGGCCGTCGGCATTCCTCTGTCCGACACCCTGAAGCGCGCCTGCTTTGTCGATGACATCGAGGACCTCGATGCTTCGCCCCTTGCCTGCGCCTACGCCCGCGCCCGTGGCACCGACCGTATGTGCTCGTTCGGCGACTGGGTCGCCCTCTCCGACGTCTGTGACGTCACGACGGCCAAGCTCATCAAGCGCGAGGTCTCGGACGGCATCATTGCCCCCGGCTATGAGCCCGAGGCGCTAAAGATCCTGCGCTCGAAGCGGAACGGCAACTACAACATCGTGGCGATCGACCCCGAGTACGTTCCCGCCGAGATCGAGGAGAAGCAGGTCTTTGGCATCACCTTCCGCCAGGGCCGCAACAAC
>JAFVYX010000105.1 GCA_017500625.1 Clostridia bacterium
ATTCCCCGTGGGCGCTCCCCTGGACGCGCGCAGTTTGCGAAAGGGGCTTGAATTTTTTGGCTTTTTGTGGTATCATTAGACTATGAAGTGCGAATATCTGGAATGTGGAAAGGTTTTGGCGCCCCACGGAGTCCGCGGAGCGCTGAAGATCGACTGCTGGTGCGACACCCCTGCGGTGGCCGCCGCCCTCCCCGCCCTCTATTTCAAGGGGGCCGACGGGAAGTACACGGGCAAGCGGCTCCTGCACGCCTCACCCTACAAGGGGGGACTGCTTGCCACGGTCGAGGGGATCACCGATCCCGAGACGGCCGCCACCCTGCGTGGGTGCGTGCTGTATGCGCGGCGTGAGGATCTCGATCCCCGCGGCGAGCGCGTCTTTTATGCCGAGACCTACGGGCTGCCGGTGTTTGACGTGGACACGGGGCGGGAGCTTGGCCGTGTGCGGGAGGTGGACACCTCGCGAAAAACGGTGCTTTACGTGGTCGTGACCGAGGGAGGCGAGGTGCTGCTCCCCGATGCCCCCGAATTTATAAAGGAGATCGACGTCGAGCGCGGACTTTACGTCCGCCCGATACCCGGACTTTTTGATGAAATTTGAGATCATGACGCTCTTCCCCGAATTTATGGACACCTTCCTCTCGTACAGCATTCTCGGACGGGCGGTGAAGGCGGGGTGCTTTTCCTATGAGTGCCACAATATCCGCGATTATTCGGAGAACAAGCACAGAAACGTGGACGACACGCCCTACGGCGGAGGGGCGGGTATGGTCATGGCGGCACCGCCCATCGTGGCCTGCTACGAGGACATTATGAAAAACGCCCCCGCGGGGGAGCGTGTGAGGGTCATCTACCTCTCGCCGCGCGGTCGCCTCTTTGACGAGACGATGGCGGCGGAGCTGGCTACGCTTGACCGTCTGGTGCTTCTCTGCGGCCATTACGAGGGCGTGGACGAGCGCGCGATCGAGGAGATCGGGGCCGAGGAGGTCTCGATCGGCGATTTTGTGCTTTCGGGTGGGGAGACCGCGGCCTGCGTTGTGACCGATGCCGTGGCCCGTCTTCTGCCCGGCGTTCTGGCCGATCCGATCTGCTACGAGGACGAGAGCATTGCCTCGGGGCTGCTGGAATATCCGCAATACACACGTCCGCCCGTCTTCCGCGGCCGCGAGGTGCCCGAGGTCCTGCTTTCGGGCAATCACGGAAGGATCAACGCCTGGCGGCAGGAGACCGCCATGGCCCTGACAAAGGAGCGCCGCCCCGATCTTTACGAGGCCTACCTCCTTGCACACCCCGCGCCGCCCCCCAAGAAGCGCCGCACGAAAAAGGCGCCGCAGGACACCTGACATTCCCCCAAAAAATCCGAAGGAAAGGAGAACCGCCATGGCCAAAGCGCCCAAGGACGCCGCCCCCGGGGGCAGAGCGCTGAGAACGCGTCTCCTCTCCTTTTTTCTTGACCGCCGCGAGGACGACCGCGCCCCGACGGTGGCCGATCTGCGCCACCGCGAGACGGCACGCCGCCGTACGGCACGGCGCCTCTCCCTGCGGAGACGAACTCCCTTTTTCCGTCTTTTCGACCTCGGGCGCTCGGCCCTTTTCATGACCGAGCTGCGTGTTTTTTCGCTCTTTTTCTTCCCTGCGGGGCTAGCCGCGCTCTTCCGCTGTCTGATCCTCCCCGCGTTCACCGACGACTTCCCGCTTCTGCCCATGGACGGCGCCGCGGGCGGCGTTTGGCTCCTCCTGTCGTTTTTGCTCCTGCCCGTGCGTGCGCCCTTCCACCGCGCCGCCAAGCAGGGCGGCTTTTTCTCGCGTCTGCTCTTTGACGCACTGGCGCTCCCCCGCCCCTACCGCACAAGGTCTCGCGGGGTGCCCGCGCTTCTC
Organism: Clostridia bacterium; assembly: GCA_017500625.1. The sequence goes on from JAFVYX010000105.1 coordinate 1,876, forward strand.
GTCCTCGCCGCAGGGCTTGGGCTGGCCACCCTTACGGTGTACGTCGCCCCCCTGACGATCTTTTCGTATATGCTGGGGCTTGGATTCCTCGTCCTTTCGCTCTCTTCCCCCGAGTTCTCGTTGATCCTGACGGCGATCCTGTTTCCCTTTCTGCCACTCCTGCCCTATTCCTCGTTCCTTCTCACGGTGGCGGTGGCGCTCGGTGGAATCTCCTATCTTCTGAAGCTTCTGCTCGGGAAGCGCACCTTTACGCTACGGCCCATGGGGCTTTTTGTGCTTCTCTTTTCCCTGACGATCGCGCTTTTTGCTCTCATCTCCCCCTCGGGCAACGAGGGAACGCTGGACGGCGTGATGACGGCGGTGCTGATCCTCGGCGGATACTTTTTGGCCGCCAATCTTCTGGCCACGCGCCGTGCGCTCCTTCTTTTTATCCGCGGTCTTCTCTTTTCGGTGGCGCTCCTTTCGGCGCTCTCGATCACCGAGGCCGTGGTATCGCTGACGGCCCCCGAGCTTCTCTCTGCCGAGCCGTTGCGCCTGGTCGGAGAGCTGCTCACGGTCCTCGGCGGATCACGGGCGCTGGCGGCCTTTCTCCTTGCGGCCGTGCCGCTCCTTTTGTCGGTAGTGGCCGAGACACGGCGCGCCGCCTGGCGCTACACCCCCTCTCTTTTGCTCGTTTTCGGCGCTCTGGTGCTATCCTTTGACGTCCCCGTCTATGCCGTGGCGGTGCTATCGCTCATTCTCTTCTCACTCCTCGACGCGCGGAAATACGCGGGGCGCTTCTTCCTTGCGGTGATGCTCCTGCCCGCCGTGATCCTCCTTTTGCCCGAGGCGGCGCACGCCGAGATCGCCTCCTTCTTCTCTCTTCTCGGTAAAGAGACGGGCGTTAAGGTGGCGACTCACCTCGCCCTTTACCGCAGTGCGCTTGCGCTCTTTTTGGGCCATCCCTTTGGCGTGGGCTTTGGCTATGACGACGGCCTCCGCGACTTTTTGGCCGCCTATGGCGCCGACGCCGCCGATGCCGGCAACCTATATCTGCAGGTAACGGCCCAGCTCGGCATCTTCGGGCTTGTGCTTCTCTTCCTGCTGCTGGCGTATTTCTCACGCTCGCTCTATTCGGTGCGGACGCTGGGGCGCACGAACGCCTTCCGTCTCCTTTCGGTGGGCGGTGTCACGGCGATCACCGCACTTCTTCTTCTTGGCTTTGGTGCCGCCCTCTTTGACAGCCGCAGCATGATGTACCTCTTCTTCCTGCTGCTGGGGCTCCTCTCAGCCACCGAGCGCTGTGCCTATGAGGACGAGGCGGCGCGCCTCCTCACGAGGGCCCCGGCCGAAAGCACCACCGCCGCCGCCGAGGTGCGCCTTTTCCGCGGAAAGGAGCGTTGAGAGCGCCCCTTTTACCGTTTTTTCAAAAACCCCTTGATTTTGCTCCGTACTATTGGTATAATGAAGTAGGAAATAAATAAATGAGGTGAAGCTTATGGTATCCTGCAAGATCACGATCAAAAACAGTCAAGGTCTGCACGCGCCGCGTCCCGTTGCCTTCTTTATCCAAAAGGCCAACTCCTATAAGTCCTCCATCTGGGTGGAAAAGGGAGATCGCAGGGTGAACGCCAAGAGCCTTCTCGGTGTGCTTTCGCTGGCGGTAACGCAGGGAATGGAGATCACGCTTCTTGCCGACGGCACCGATGAAAACACCGCGCTTGCGGGTCTTTCTCAGCTCCTTGAGACCGGACTTTCCGAATTTGAGGCCTCGCAAAAAAGCTGACGACAACTGAAAACACCAAAGGCAGTTTTGATATCGAGTGTCAAAACTGCCTTTTTATCCTAAAAGAGCGCAGAGGAAGCTATGGAAAAGGAACGTCTTGCCCTCCTCCGTAAAAAGGCCGCCGCCCTGCCGACCGAGCCGGGCATCTATATCATGAAGGACAAAGACGGCCGCATTCTTTACGTAGGAAAATCAAGAAAGCTCAAAAACCGCGTCGGCAGCTATTTTGTCGGCACGCATAACCGTAAGACCGAGCGTATGGTAGCGGCGGTGGCCGATTTTGACACCGTGCTGTGCAAAAGCGAGATGGAAGCCCTGACGCTCGAGAACACCCTCATCAAAAAGCACAAGCCCCCCTACAACATCAAGCTGAAGGACGCCAAGTCCTATCCCTACCTGAAGCTGACGAGCGAGGCCTATCCTCGCCTTGTCGTCACGCGCGACCGCGCGGACGGGCGTGGAGATTTTTTTGGGCCGTACCCCGGCATGAGCGAGGCCTACGCCGCCCTTGATGCGGTGACGCGCGCCTTCCGCCTGCCCACCTGCCGCCGCCGCTTTCCCGAGGACGTGGGCAAGGAACGCCCTTGTCTCTATGCCGATATGGGGCGCTGCCGCGCCCTCTGCCGTTCCCTTCCCACAGCCGAGGAGTACGCCGCCGTGGTGAAGGACGTGCGCCGCGTGCTTTCGGGCCATATCGGTGACACCGTGGAGGCCGTGGAGACGGCCATGACCGCCGCCGCCGAGGACGAGCGCTTTGAGGAAGCCGCACGCCTGCGCGATACCGCTGCGGCGCTCCGCCGTCTGCGCGATAAGCAGCGCGTGGTTTCCGACCCCGACGTGGAGTGCGATGCCGTGGCGCTGTACGGTGACGAGGGGGGCGGCGTTTTGTCCCTTCTTTCGATCCGCGAGGGAGCGTTGGTCTCCAAGTGCGATTACCCCCTCTCGGTCGGTGAGCTGACCGATCCGCCCGCGGTCTTTACCTTTCTTGGCGGTCTCTACCGCACAGGCAACGTGCCGCACGAGCTGCTCCTCGACTTTCCCGCCGAGGAGGACGACCTCGACGAGCTTGCCGAGACGCTCTCGGCCCTTGGGGGACGGCGCGTTTCGGTGCTGGTGCCCGAGCGTGGCAAGAAGAAGCACCTTTGCGATATGGCGCGGGAGAACGCCCGTCTGACGCTTGAGCGCCGCGAGGCCGAGCGTGAGGTGCGCGACCGCACGGCGGTACGCCTGGCCGCGGCCCTGGGGCTCGAGGTGGTACCCGACCGCATTGAGGCCTTTGACATCTCGGAGCTTGGCCGCGAGGCGATCACCGCCTCCATGGTCGTGTTCTGCGAGGGCAAGAAAACCCCCTCCGATTACCGTCTTTTCCGCATTGAGGGGCAGGACGGCGTCGATGACTACGCCGCCATGCGCGAGGCCGTGGGGCGCCGCATCTCCCACCTCGGAGACGGCTCGCCCTCACTCGGCACACCCCCCGACCTCATTCTGGTGGACGGCGGCCGCGGACAGGTCAACGCCGCGCGCGAGGCGCTTGCCGAGGCGGGCGTGGACATTCCCATCTTCGGTATGGTGAAGGACGACTACCACAAGACGCGCGCCCTCTCGGACGGCGAGGGGGACATCAGCATTGCCGCCGACCGTGGGCTGTACAGTTTTATTTACACAATCCAGGAAGAGGCGCACCGCTTTGCCGTAAACAGTGTGCAAAAGAAGAAGCGCAAGACGCTCCGTCAAACCTCGCTCCTTGAGATCGAGGGCATCGGAGCCGTGAAAGCGAAGCTCCTCCTTTCGCATTACGGAAGTCTTTCCCGCATTGCCGAGGCGAGCGCCGAGGAGCTGTCCTCCCTGCCGAAGATCACAGAGATCGATGCGCGGCGGATCCGCGCCCATTTTGAGAAAAAGAAGAACGGAGACTGACGGTATGATGCGTATTATCACAGGGCGGGCGCGCGGCGTAAAGCTCGACACCCTTGAGGGCGACGCCACCCGACCGACGAGCGAGCGCGTGAAGGGCGCGATCTTTTCCTCTCTGCAATTTGAGCTCGGGGGACGGCGCGTGCTCGATCTGTTTGCGGGCTCGGGCCAGATGGGCCTGGAGGCCCTTTCGCGCGGAGCGGTATCCTGCACCTTTGCCGATGCCTCACCCGAGGCCATGGCCGTCATTAAGGAAAACGCCAAGCGCACGGGATTTTTCGGCGATTGCCGTTTTCTGATCAGCGATTATCGCAACGTGATCCGTAAGGCGGCGGGGCGCGATGAGTACGACCTCATCTTCATTGATCCGCCCTACGCCATGGAGGCGGCGGGCGATGCCGTCTTAAGGATCCTTGAGGCGGGCCTTGCTGCCCGCGGGGCGCTCATCGTGACCGAGGCGGGGAGGGCCGACAGCCTGCCCGAGCTGCCCGCGGGGCTTGTGCTCCGCAAGGCGGCGCGCTACTCGGTATCCTACGTAACGATCTACGAATGGAGGGGTGAAGGTGAAGGCACTGATGCCGGGGAGCTTTGATCCCTGCACACTCGGCCACCTTGATCTTGTTGAGCGCGCGGCGCGAAAGTACCGCGAGGTGACGGTGGCGGTGTTCATCAATCCCGAAAAGCGCGGACTCTTTCCCTATACCGAGCGCGTGCGCTTTCTCACGCTGGCAACGGCGCATCTTCCGAACGTCACGGTCACCTTTTCCGACGGTATGGTGGCCGATTACGCGAGGAACGGGGGTTACTCAGCCATTGTCAAGGGTGTGAGAAACGAGACCGACCGCGCCTACGAGGAAGGCATGGCGATCTACAACTTAGAGCGCGGCGGCGTTCCGACCGTGCTTCTCTCAACGGGCGAGGGGCTTTCGGAGCTTTCCTCTACCGCGGTGAGAGACGCCCTCCGCGAGGGGCGGTCGCTTCTCGGGCTGGTGCCCGAGGCGGCGGTCGCGGCGGTGACCGAGTCCTATAAAAAATATGGAAAAATCCCTTGTGGCAAGGAAGAAACCGTGGTATAATAATAGAGTATTACCCTATGATCCCAAGGAAGGACGAGCCATGAAGGACCATACCCCCGAGCTTCTTGAGAGCTTTGTTTCCCGTGAGGAGATCTTCCACGGTGTGATCGTGCATCTCGTGCGCGATACCGTCACCCTGCCGAACGGCAAGCCCGCCACGCGAGAGACGATCCTGCACAACGGCGCGGTGGCGATCGTTCCCCTTTTTGAGGACGGGACGGTTTTGATGGAGTACCAATACCGCTATCCCCTCTCGCGCGTGATCTACGAGATCCCCGCGGGCAAGCTAGACGGGCCCGACGAGGACC
>JAFVYX010000106.1 GCA_017500625.1 Clostridia bacterium
CTACCGTGAGGAGACGGGGCGCCCCCTGCCCCCCCTCGTTCTCGGGGAATACGGCAAGCCCACCCCCACCGAGGGCGCGTGGCGCTTTAACGTCACCCACGCGGGCTCGCTGGTCGCCGTCGCTGTCACCGAGGGGGAGTGCGGCATCGACCTTGAGGCGTACGAGGATACCGACCTCGACCGCGCCGAGCGCCTTCTTCGCATTTTCAACGAGCGCGAGCAGGCCCTCTACGCCGCCGCCCACGACAAGGTGCGCTGCGCCGTGGAGATCTTCGTGCGGAAGGAGGCCCTCTCCAAACGGGACGGCCGCGGCCTTGGCGTTCTTCGCCGTATGGACAGCACCGAGCCGCCGCGCTACGAGGCCCGCCCCCATGACGAGGGCGGCCGCGAGTATTACTTATGCGTGTATTAAAGGAGAGCGCCAACGGCGCTCTCTTTTCTATGGTAAGATCGCCCCACCAAAAAAGAAAAAACCGCCCACATTCGGGCGGTTTTTCAGTTTCGGGCATAGCCCTAATACTACTGGCTACGCACAAGTGCGCTGTTTATTGGCCTGCCAACCATGCAATTGTACTTGCTACCCGTAAACGGGTTCCACTATAAGCCTCCCTTGTGTAAAGGGAGGTGGCATTTTCGCAAGAAAATGACGGAGGGATTGTAAAAAGCAAAAATCCACGCAAAACAATCCCTCAGTCAGCTTCGCTGACAGCTCCCTTTGCACAAGGGAGCCTTTGGCACAAGGACATTCTGCGCTGAGTTTTATTTGTTTTTTGCTCATCGGCAAAGCCTTTACAGAACCCCGCCACTATGGCGGGGTTTCGTGTTACAAAAAGCAAAAACCGCCCACATTCGGGCGGTTTTTGTTGCTTTTGACAAGAAAACCTTACAAAACGAATTGCAGGGTGCAGAAGGCGACGTACACACCGAGCAGCGCAATGCCCTGCCAACGGTAGAGCTTACCGCGAAGGAGGGCGGGCAGAGTGAGGAGCGCCATAACGGCGAGCATCACGGGAATGTCAAGGACGAGCGAGGCGGGGTGGCCGAGGAGCGTCGTTCCCGCGGGGACGTCAAAGGGCGAGAGCGTGACCGACACGCCGCTGACCAACACGAGGTTGAAGATATTGGCACCGATGACGTTGCCGAGCGAGAGCGAGCCGTGGCCCTTGAGGAGCGAGGTGATCGCGGTGACAAGCTCGGGCAGGGAGGTGCCAAGAGCCACAAAGGTGAGGGCGATGACCGATTCGGGGACGCCCAGCGCCTCGGCGATCTTTGTGCCGTTATCAACGAGGAGATCGGCCCCCACGGCGATGAGCGCCGCACCGAGTGTGAGCTTTGCCAGCGCCGCCATCAGCGGGGACGAGGGCGTTGTCTCGTCATTGTCGTGCGCGTCGGCCTCGGGCAGGGGCATCTCGTCCGAGGGGACGAGGGGGGCGCGGCGTGCCGCCACGACCTGCAGGGCCATATACGCGGCAAAGACCGAAAGCAGGATCAAGCCGATCCAGCGCGGGAACTCGCCGAGAGCGTAGGCCGAGACGAGGTAGATCGCGGCCGAGCCGAAGAAGAAGGCAACGGGCATCTTCAGGGCCGAGCGGGGGGCGGCGGCGGGGCGCACGGCGATGGTGACCGCCGCGATGAGCGCCGTGTTGCAGATGATCGAGCCAATGGCGTTGCCGTAGGCGATCTCGCCGTGGCCCGAAAGGGCCGAGGTGGCCGATACCATGACCTCGGGGAGCGTGGTACCGATCGAGACGACGGTCGCGCCGATCAAAAGCTCGGGCACGTGGAAGCGCTGGGCGATGCTCGTGGCGCCCTCCACGAACCAGTCGCCACCCTTGATGAGCAGCAAAAGGCCGAAAGCAAAGAGCATGATCTGGTCGTACATAGAGGATCCCTTTCGATGAAAAGTGACGTTTTTACCCTTATATCATAGCATAATGCGGGAGAAAAAGCAAGCGTATTGAAAAATTCACACCTTTTGGCTTGCAGAGCCCGCCGAAAACAGGTATAATGGAAATAGGATCATAAAAAGGGGGTGGAACGATGCCAAAGCGCGAAAAGCTGTCGCGGATCTCGCTCTTTCATTACGCAAAGCTCGTGCTTCGCTCGGTGATGCTGGTGCTGGCCACCGTCTTTTACGTCATAGGGCGCGTCCGCGGTGTCGAGCAGCCCCTTTCCTTCCTCTCGCGCCTGCCCTGGCTCCTGATCGCCATCTTCCTTTGGCTGGCCGTTGAGATATTTCTCCGCTTTTTCCCGTCCTTGCTTGAGAGCATGGGCTGCCAGAAGCAGTTCCGCAAAAATTACTCCCCCACCGAGGCCATGCAGGCCATGGGCGGTCACGTCCGCCTCGGCACGTGGCGCTCGACGCTGGCGGTCGCCGCGGCGTGGCTGGCACTCAACGGCGTCTTTGCCGCCCTCTATTACACGGGGGTGATCGACGCGGGCATTCTCGTGCTGATCGCGCTCTTTTATTCGGTCGCGGATATGATCTGCATTCTCTTCTTCTGCCCGTTCCAGACCTGGTTTATGAAGAACAAGTGCTGTGACTCCTGCCGCATCTACAACTGGGATTACGTGATGATGTGTACCCCCCTCGTTCTCATTCCCAACCTCTTCACGATCGGTCTCTTTTCCCTTGCGCTCTCGCTTCTCATCGTATGGGAGATCGCCGTGGCGCGTCACCCCGAGCGCTTTTCCGAGGCCACCAACGCCGCGCTGCGCTGTGCCAACTGCAAGGAAAAGCTCTGCCATCACAAGCGCCAGCTCCGCGCCTTCCTGAAAAAGAATTCGGAGAGGATCCGTCTCCGTGACCGCCTGGTGCTCGCCCGAGAGCACGCCCGCCGCCTTCTCCACCGCGAGAAAAACACCCCCCCGCAGGACGACGGAGAGTGATCGCACGACCGCGGCGCCCTCGGGGCGGAGCGGCGAATTTCGGCATAATTTGTCGCTCTCTCGACTTGACGTACGTTCGTACGCCCGCGCCTCGCGATCGGCAAATTCTCCACGGAATTCCCACGCTCCGTGCGGCGAATTTCGGGCATAAACCGCAAAAAGAGCCACCTTGGTGGCTTTTTTTGCTTCACCGTCACCGCCCACTCGACGTACGTTCGGAG
>JAFVYX010000107.1 GCA_017500625.1 Clostridia bacterium
GACGCCACCCTGCGCGCGGCCGCCGAGATGTCCGAGCGCTATATTACCGACCGCTTTCTGCCCGACAAGGCGATAGACCTTCTTGATGAGGCCTCGGCCCGCCGCGCCCTCGACTGTCCCGAGCTTTCGCGCCGTCGCGCTCTTGAGGCCGAGCTTTCCGCGCTTCTTGAGGAAAGATCCGCCCTTGAGGCACGTCCCGATGAGGAGGACAGCGCTAAGAACGAGGAGAAATACAAAGCGATCGCCGACGTTACGGTGCAAGAGCTGAAGCTTCGTGAGGAGCTGGAGCCCCTCCTTGCCGTTACGGAAAACCTCTTTCTCACCGTGGACGACCTCGCCGCTGTCGTGGAAATTTGGACAGGGGTCCCCGCCACCTCGATCAGCATGAGCGAATTTGACCGTCTTGACGGCCTTAAGGAGCGCATCTCCCATCGTATTATCGGGCAAGACGAGGCGGTCAGTGCCGTTGTCCGCGCGATCAAGCGTAAGCGTGCGGGCGTTGCCGTTCGCAAGGCGCCCATTTCGTTCATCTTTGCCGGCCCTACGGGTGTTGGCAAGACAGAGCTTGTCAAGGTCCTGGCCGCCGACCTCTTCCGTCAGCCCGATACCTTGATCCGTCTCGATATGTCTGAGTTTATGGAGAAGCATTCGGTCTCGAAGCTGACCGGCGCCCCTCCCGGCTACGTTGGCTACGATGAGGCGGGGCAGCTCACGGAGAAGATCCGCCGCCGCCCCTATTCCGTGATCCTTTTTGACGAGATCGAAAAGGCGCACCCCGACGTCCTCAACATTCTCTTGCAGGTGCTGGACGACGGTAAGCTCACCGATGCCGCGGGGCGCGTAGTCAACTTTGAAAACACGCTCATTGTAATGACCACCAACGCGGGCAGCGAGCGCGGTGCCGGTATCTCGGGATTTCATGCCTCGGAGTCGGCTCTCGGCAAGGAAAAGACCGAGCGGGCCCTCTCTGCCTTCCTGCGCCCCGAGTTTTTGAACCGCATCGACGAGATCATCACCTTCCGCTCGCTCTCCGAGGAGGATTTTGTAGCGATCGCCCGTCTTCTCGTAGCGGAGCTTTCGGACGTCCTTGCCTCGCGTGGGATCTCGCTTGCCGCCGCCGAGGACACCTATCGTGTCATCGCTAAGAAGTCGTATTCGGAAAAATTCGGCGCTCGTAATATGCGCCGCTTTATGGAGACGCACGTGGAGGACGTGCTGGCGGAGGAAATCATCGCCCACCGCGATACCGTTATCACCGCCGTTTCTCTTTCTGCTACCGCCGAGGGAGATCTCCGCATCGAATGTATGTAAAAACTAAGGAGATATATCATCATGGCAAACGAATGTACCCATGACTGCAGCACGTGCAGTCACAAATGCAGTGAGGTAGACAAGGCCTCGCTCCTGGCCAAGCCGAATCCCGGCAGCCGCATCAAAAAGATCATCGGTGTTGTCAGCGGCAAGGGGGGCGTCGGTAAATCCTCGGTCACCACGATGCTGGCGGTGGCGATGCGCCGTCGCGGCTTCAACGTCGGTATCCTGGACGCCGATGCCACCGGCCCCTCGATCCCCAAGGCGTTCGGCCTGCATACAGGCACGATCGTCGGAGATGAGAACGGTATGGTTCCCGCCGAGACCGCGACGGGGATCCGCGTGATGTCGGTCAACCTGCTGGTTGACGAGGAGGAAAAGCCCGTGGTTTGGCGCGGCCCCGTGATCGCGGGCGTTGTCACCCAATTTTATACCGACGTCTCCTGGGGCGACGTGGATTACCTGTTCATCGATATGCCTCCGGGAACGGGCGACGTTCCGCTGACGGTGTTCCAGAGTCTGCCTGTGGACGGCATCGTCATCGTCACAAGCCCGCAGGAGCTGGTCTCGATGATCGTTCAGAAGGCGTTGACTATGGCGGAGATGATGAAGATCCCCGTTCTTGGCCTTGTGGAGAACTTCAGCTACTTTGTCTGCCCCGATTGCGGCAAGGAGCATCACATCTTCGGAAAGAGCCGCATTGCCGAGGTCGCCGTCAAAAACGGCACCGAGGTGTTGGCTCGCCTGCCCTTTGATCCCGCTATGGCGGAAAAGAGCGATAACGGCAACGTCGAGGCCCTGAATACCGATGCCTTGAACTTTGCTTGCGATAAGATCGCGATCCTTTAAAAATAAAAACGCCCTTCAGGGCGTTTTATTTTTTTCTTCTTCCTAAAAGCGACATATTTCCGAGGCAAGAACGAATATACTATAGGTAAGAAAGGAAGAAGAAAATGCAGGTTGTTTACATAGACGTTTTGTTTCTCATCAATTTTTGTATGGATTTCCTGGCACTCTGGTTTTGTGGCTCTCTTCTTCATTTGCCGCGGCGGCTGCGGCCGCTTTTGCTGGCGGCGGCTCTTGGTGGTGTGTACGCAGCCACGGAGGCGGTCCTTCCCGGGAATCCTACCGTTTCCCTCCTCGTGGGAGCGGGTACGGCGCTCCTTTTGTGCTTTACTGCTTACGGTCGTCATTGCCGCGCGGGGCTTTTTGCCACGCTTTGCGCCCTTTTCTTCGGCATATCCTGGCTCTTTGGCGGTATGATCACGGCGTTTTACACCCTTCTTGAAAGGTTTTTTCGTGACCGAAGCGATTTCTACGAGGCGTTGATCGGCGGGGAAGGACGGCTGGCAGTCTTTTCGGCTCTGGCGATGCTCGTTGTAACGGCGGTCTCACTTTCGCGGCGACTGTTCGCGGCAAGCGCTATGGCGCGGAGCGCCAAGGTAGAGATCCGCGACGGTGGGCGTACCCGTATGCTGTCTGCTATGGTGGATACGGGAAACACGCTTCACGATCCCCTCTCGGGCAAGGTGTGCATCGTGATCGACCCCCACGCGGTTTTGGGGGTGCTTCCCGAGGACGTTCTCAGCTTTTCCGCGGGAGGAGACCTGGACCTTGAGCGCCTTTTGCCGGAAAACAGGAAAAGGATCCGTTTGGTGCCGACAGAGTCGGTGGGCGGCGGCCGGTTGCTTGTCGGATATCTTCCCGACAGGATCGAGGTCGCCAGCTCC
>JAFVYX010000108.1 GCA_017500625.1 Clostridia bacterium
CCAGCATCCTGCCGGCGACCGTGACCGTGACAGTGGGGCATTGCGCCTCACCGCTGTAAACAAAGCTCCCTTCGGACATTGTCAGCGTGCCAAAGGCGGTAAGGTCGGCCCCCTTTTTCACGGTGACCTCCCCGAGGGAGTAGTACCCACCGTCGGCCACCAACGCCTCAACGTTGAGGGGCACGCCGTCCCGAAACGCATAATAGTCATTGGGGATCAGCTCGCCGGGCGATGCGACGACGGCGGTACCGACCGAGAGGGAGGCAAAGCTCCCGCCCCGAAGATCGAGGCTTCCTTTCTCGATGACGACCTCACCGAGAAAGTGCCCGCCCGTGATCACGATCACCGCCTGACTGAATTTGCTTTGAACGTCGCCGTCCACGGTGCCACCGCTCACGGTGAGCGTGCCGTGGCGGTGGTAGATGTCGATCTCTTCCCCCACGGCGGTGAGCTGCCCGCCCTCAACGGTGAGCGTGCCCATGTTGCTGAGAATGCCGAAGCTACCCGCCCCCGCCATCCGAAGACTCACGCTGCCGCCGCTGACGGTCACCGTGCCGACATTCTCGAGGGCGCAGCTGTTCGCGGACTCCGACTCTACCGAAAGCTCCCCGCTCTCCACGGTCAGATAACTTTTTGCGCCGCTGTTGAAAAGCGGGACGGTGCTCCCACGCGCGGTGACGCGGCTGCTCCTGAGGGTGATCGTGCCGCGGTTGTAAAAGACGGTGTTACTGTCCGGATATTCCGCCGTGGCAACGCTTGCGGAAAGCACGGTGTCCTCCACGGTCAGGGTGCCTTCATTGTAAATACCGCCGGTGGTCGCCTCCACGGTCAGGGTGGCACCGCTGACGGTCAGGGTGCCGCGGTTGTCAATGCCGTTGTGGTCGCCCTTCAGCTCGGCTCCGGCGGCGGTGGTTTTCAGCACCGCGGTCCTGTCGGCGTTGACCGTCAGCACGGCGGCGTCCGCCGTGTGGAGCTTCACGCCGTCCAGCGTCAGGGTGACGTTGGCATCCACAAGGATGCTGTGGGAGGAGGCGCTTACGTCGGGATGCAGGGATACGCAGTAGTCCCCCTCTCCGATCAAGGTAAGCACCCCGTTTTCACCGTAGGTGTAATCGGTGCCAAGGACCGCCGCGCTGCCGTCGGCCCTCTTGACGGTGAGGGGCTTGACAACGGTCACGGTCACGACCGTATGGTTGCCGAGCGCATCCGTGATCACCTGTCCCTCCCCGTCCTTGAAGACGAGGACCGACCCTGCGACCGCTTCCAGCGTGCTGTAATTTCTGATGCCTCTGCCGTAGGTGGCCGTTCCCTCCGCGAACACGGTGCCACCGCCAAGGGTGATGGTGCCGTCGTTGTAGATGCCGCCATCCTCGGCCTCGGCCATCACCGTGCCGCCGCCAACGGTAAAGAGCCCCTCGTTGTAAATGGCGTATCTTTTATTGTACCTGACGTCCACGGTACCGCCGCTGACGGTAATGGTTCCGACGTTGTGGATGCCGTATCTTCTATGGGTCCTTGTGCTCAGCGTCCCTCCGCTGACGGTAAGTGTGGCGGTGGCATCGGCGTTATGAAGGCCGACACCGTCCGTCGCCGTCGAAAGGAGGGCCAGCGTCCCTCCGCTGACGGCCACCGTGCCGCCCTCACTGTAGATGCTCGCCGTGTCTCCCATGACCGAGAGCGTGCCGTCCGTAAAGCGCAGCGTGCCGGTCACGAGGATGCCGTAGCCGCTGCTCGCTTCCAATACGGCACGGCTGGTGCTTGAGTTTCGGAGCGTCAGGTCCCCCGTCACGGCCTTAGCCGTGACCGACGACTGCAGCTTTTTCCCGTTCAGATCCAGAATTTTCCCCGTGCCGCTGACCGTGACGGTCGAGGTAAGGCCCGTGAGGTCTGCAAGGAGGGTCAGCGTTTCGCCGCTTTCCCATGCCGCCAGCGCGGCCGCCCACTCCACGTAAAGCTCGGCCCCCACACGGGCCACGGCCTGTGCGCCGCAGCTCTTGCAGGTGTAGACCCCGTCGGCCTCCTCAAAGTACTCGGCCGCCACGGCATCGGCGGGATGCGCCCCCGCGTGCCCCGTCTCCGCGCTTGCGGTGAGTGCGGTGGCAAAGGGAAGCGCCAGCAGCAGTATCAGCGCCAGCCAAAGCCCGGCGGTCGTTATTTTCATTTTTGTCTTTGTCATGGTGGCTCCTCCTTGTAGGACCTTTGGTTTTTCGGTCAAGCGCGATGCTCGGCCGTCCGCAGCACCTCGTCCAGTGCGTGTCGGTTGCCCTCGGTCACGTAGCGCCTGAAATCGGCATAGACCCGCCGCCCCGCGGCGCGGTAATCGGTGCTGAGCACCTCGGCGATCTTTTCCCGCCGCGTGTCCTCGGGAACACCAAAAAGAAGCAGGATCGCCTCCAGCGCCCCCTCTATTCTATGCGGAAGCGAGGCGGAATGCTCGGTGTGCATCAGGGTGGCGTACTCAATGCCCGATACGATGGCCTCAAGCTCGGTGATCTCCTCCCCGTCCCCGTCGGCCTTGCCGTCAAAAAACACCTCGCGGAGCTTCTCGGCACCGCTCCTCCTTATGAGGTCAAGCGTCAGGGGGTGGGAATACGCCGCCGCCAAAAGCTCGTACATGGTGGGGATCTCCTCGCTGATGGCGGCCAGGGCCGTCAGCTCCAGGCAGTACGAAAGAAGCGCGCTTTTCCCCGCCGCCCTTTCCCTTGCCAGCTCCTGCCGCTGAAAGGCGAGCATCCTCTCCACAAGGACGGCGAGGATATGCTCCTTGGTCGGGAAATAAAAGGTCAGGTTGCCGGGGCTGATGCCCGCCTTTTTAGAGATCTCGGCGGCGGTGGTCCCCAAAAAGCCGTTCTCAAGGAACAGCTCGGACGCGATCTTGACGATCGTCGCCTTTGTCGGTGTTGGCTTGCGGTTTCTTCCCAAGGGTCGGCCCTCCTTGTACTTTGGCGCCCGCTGTCGGCGCTGCTGTTAATTAGTACCTATACTATTTTAACATATTTCCCGGAAAAGCGCAAGGGGTTTTTGAAAAGGAGAGACGTTTTCCCGCCCGCTTCATTGACATTGCTCCCGTGGTGTGATAGAATGGGGGGCATAGGAGGGAATCATGGTCGAATTATTCAATTTCTTTTATTTTTTCTTTATCCTTCTAATGTCCGGCGCGATCGTCGGCCTCTATTTTCTGTTACGAAGCAAGAGCGAGCGGACACAGCGGTTGGCGCTTTTTTCTCTGCTTGTCTTTAATCTGGCTCTCCATTTCACAAAGCCCCTGTATCCGCCGTACAGCGCGGATCCCACGCTGGCGATGAGCGAGGTGTGGTTCACAAACGTTTGCGGCACCAGCGTACTGTTTTTTCCGTTCATTTTCTTATCCAAAAGCAAAACGGCCAAGGACTACATGGTGTTCCTTGGGATCATCAGCGGCTTTTTGGCTCTCTTGTATCCTACCGAGGCCATAGGGAAAAGCGTGCTGACGGTGGACCTGTGGCGCTTCTATATCTGCCATGGCCTTCTGATCGCCGTGCCGATGCTGACGGTTCTTTTGAAGCTGCACCAATTGGACGTTAAGCGCATCTGGAAGACCCCGATCGCCGTATGCGCGATGCTCCTTTTCATCATTTGCAACCAGATCCTCCAAAGTGAGCTGGGGATCATACCACTAAGAAGCGACGATATGCTGAACGTGAGCTTCCGCAACCCGTCCCTCATCTGGGGCCCGACCGATGACGTTGCCGTTCTCTTTTCTTGGCTGACGCCGCGGTTTATGAAGACCGTGCCGGCGGGCCCTTATGCGGGACAGGAGAAATATTGGCCGTTCTTCTGGATGGTGCCCGGGGTGGTGGTTTATTTCCTGCTCATTCCGCTGGCGGTGTGCCTGATCTTTGATTTCCGGGCAACCAAGGCCACGTTGGCGGGCCTTTGGGGGCGGCTTAAGATCAAACGGTCGAAAAACTGAAGGCGCCGCGCAGAGGAGATGCTATAATAGATTCTGGCATGAC
Organism: Clostridia bacterium; assembly: GCA_017500625.1. The sequence continues at coordinate 3,996 of JAFVYX010000108.1, forward strand.
GGCCAAGGAGGTAACTATGAAGATCCGCGGAGCTATTTTCGATATGGACGGCACGCTGCTTGACTCGCTCTCGTTCTGGGAGCATTTCTGGAGCGAGGTCGGCAGGCGTTACCTTGGCCGCGAGGGCTTCCGTCCGCCCGAGGACCTTGACCTCCGTGTGCGCACCATGGTCTTTGCCGACGCCATGGCCACCGTCCGCACGGAGTGCGGCATCGCCGCCTCCGCCGAGGAGTTCCTGTCCTACGCCAAGGGGGCGCTGGCCGATTTTTATAAGACCGTGGCGAAGCCGAAGGCGGGGGCCATAGCCCTTTTGACCGCCCTTCGCGAGCGCGGCGTTAAGCTCTGCCTCGCCTCGGCCACGGCGCGCGCCGAGGTCCTCCTTGTGCTGGAGCATCACGGCCTGGCCCCCTATTTTTCGGAGGTCCTCTCCTGCGCCGACATCGGCGTTGGCAAGGACCGTCCCGACGTCTATTACCTCGCCGCTGAGCGCCTGGGGCTCACTCCCGCCGAGGCCGTGGTGGTCGAGGACTCTTACGTGGCGCTGGAAACGGCCAAGCGTGCGGGCTTTCACACCGTGGGCGTTTACGACCGCAACAACTACGGGCAGGAACGCCTGCGCGCCGCCGCCGACCGCTACGTCCCCGAGGGTGAGGAGCTTGACGCCCTCATTCCTTATCTTACCGAATAAAATGAAGCGCTCCCCCTTGCCAAAGGGGGGCGCTTGTGCTATAATGGGAAAAAACAAAGAAAACGGTAGAAATTATGGGATATCTCTTTCTCGCGCTCTCGCTCTTGGCCTGCACCACCAAGGGCTACTGCGGTAAAAAAATGGGCAACGTCACCAAGGACGCCAAGGACGCCATGGCCGTCAACTTCGTCCGTATGCTGCTTTGCATCGTCATCGGCATCGTGCTGATCCTTGCGGCGGGAGACGGTCGTTTCCTTGCCCCCTCGTGGACCGCCCTTGGCACGATGGCGCTCTCGGGCCTCTTCACCTCGTCGCTCGTCGTCTTCTGGCTGCTGAGCGTCAAGCGCACCACCTATATGACGGTCGAGGTCTTTCTGATGATGGGGGTTCTCGTGCCCGTTCTCATCTCCACGCTTTTCCTCGGCGAGCCCTTCTCGTATAAGGACGGCATCGGCATTGCGCTGCTCATCGCCGCCACGCTCGTGATGTGCTATGAGCGCGGCACGACCAAGAAGAAGCTGACCGCTTCCACGCTCCTGCTCCTTGTCATTACGGGCCTTTCGAACGGCACGGCCGACCTCTCCCAGCGCCTCTTTACGCGCGTGGCGGACGGCACGCCCGCCTCGGTCTTCAACTTCTACACCTACGTCTTTTCCGCCGCCACCCTCCTGCCCCTTCTTCTCGTCCTCGAGCGCGGCAGTGTTCCCGCGGTCTGCAAGCGCTCGCACCGCGTTCTTTCGCTGGCGGCGATCTACATGGTCGTGATGGCCGCCTGCCTCTTTGCCACCTCGTATTTCAAAACGCTGGCGGCGCCCTACCTCACGTCCATCGAGCTTTATCCCCTCAGCCAGGGCGGCTCGCTCATTTTGGCCACCCTGATGTCGGCGGTGCTTCTCCGTGAGCGCCTCACCGTCCGTGCGGTCGTCGGCATTGCCGTGGCCTTCCTCGGGCTTCTCTTTATCAACGTGCTCTGACCCCTTGACAGGGGCGCCTCCTTGTGTTATACTAAGACCGTCCTTCCGAAGAAGGGCGCGGGGGGCTGAAGCCACCTTAAAAACACCGAACCGAAACCGATGCTATGAAAGCGTCATTATCCCCAAGGGATAGTGACGCTTTTTTGTGAAAGGAATCCGCTATGGCTCGCCGTGACCGACTTCTTCGCACCACCCTCGCCGCCCTTTGCCTGGCGCTTTGTTACGTTTTGCCGTTTCTTACGGGCCAGATCCCGGAGATCGGCGGTATGCTCTGCCCGATGCACCTGCCCGTGCTTTTGTGCGGCTTCCTCTCTGGTTGGCCGTGGGGGCTTGCCGTGGGGGTGTGTGCGCCC
>JAFVYX010000109.1 GCA_017500625.1 Clostridia bacterium
CTCCAGCATGAACACCGACGGTCACCTTCGCTCGGTCTTCTTCGGCAGAAGCGAGACCATGACCATTAAGGACGGCGTTGTGGACGGCGGTCAGTTTGCCCACGTCTACTTCATCGACTGGGACCACGTCATTGCTCGCCGCCGCCAGGTCAACGTCACCGTCATCGGTACCGCCGAGGACGTGGGCGACAGAAAGTGGAACAACGGTGAGGTCATCAACACCCGCCGTAAGTTCACCGACGAGGAGAAGGCCTACGACGTGCACTACGACCTTCAGCAGAAGCGCTGAGGGCAGGAGGCACCGTCCGTGAGAATTATCCTTGATACCGCGCACCTTGAGGATATTCGTCATTTTAATGCCTATTATCCCATTGAGGGTGTGACCACCAACCCCACGATCCTCTCGCGCGAGGGGGGCGACGTGCTTTCCCTGCTCCGTGAGATCCGCACCGTGATCGGCCCCGATAAGGAGTTTCACGTGCAGGTCATCGAGACCGAGTACGAAAGGATCCTCGAGGAGGCGCACGCCATTGTCGATTTTCTCGGCAAGAACACCTTTGTAAAGATCCCCGTGACCGAGGTTGGGCTCCGTGCCACAAAAACGCTCGCCGAGGAGGGGTACGGCGTTACCGTCACCGCCATTCTGACGGCGGCGCAGGCGCTTCTCGCCTCCAACGCGGGCGCGGCGTACGTGGCGCCCTACGTCAACCGCCTCGAGAACATCTGTGCCGACGGTATCGGCACCGTGGCGGACACCGCCGAGATTTTTAAGGTCTCGGGCACAAGGACCCAGATCCTGGCCGCCAGCTTCAAAACGGCCAAGGAGGTCCTTGACGTGGCTGTGGCCGGTTGCCACGCCGCCACCGTCAGCCCCGATGTTCTCCGTAGGTTCCTCACTCACACCACCACCGACACCTCGATCGCCGGCTTCTCGGCCGACTGGAAGCGTGCCTTTGGCGATGTGACGCTCCTTGAGCTCTTGAAAAAGCAATAAAAAAAAGACCGTTGCCTCGGCAACGGTCTTTTTTTTTGTCTTACTTCAGCTCGGCAAGAAGCGAGAGCCCCTCGTCGATGAGACGCTCGGCACCGCCGACCTTGTAGTTCGAGCTTCTGGCCTCGTAGCCGCCCTCCTCGTAGGCGTCCCTCATCGGGAAGTAGCCCTCGCTGCCGTTCACAAGGCAGGAGGGAATGACCATACCGTAGCCCTCAGCCAGCTTCAGCGCGCGGCCGATGCCGTTGAAGGGCTCGCCGGGGACACCGATGAAGGCCACGTCACCGATCGCTACCGCCGACAGTCGGAGCGTAAAGGCATCGGGGCCGTTCTCAAGGCGGACCTTTCGCGCGGCGTCGGCCACCACGGTGGTGAGCATCATGCCCTCGTAGGGGAGGAGCTCGTCGTGGCCCGAGGTGTGGATATCGTTGATGCGGTGGGCCTCGGCCATCTCCTCGGGAGCGGGGCGGTTGGAGGGAAGCTCAATGAGCTTCTGGGCAAAGCGGACGGTGTCGGCCTCGCGGTATTCCACCTTGTCAAAGATCTGCATGACGGCCCCCGCCACCACGCGCGCCATATAGCGGGCGTGCCCGTAGCCGCGGTCCACGTCGTCAAAGTCACGCGTAAGGTCGTTCCCAAAGCCGCCCGTCGGGCGGACGTTCACATGGTTGATGTCGCCCTGCGCACCGTTCAGGAAGATGCAGCGCGTATTGTCGAGCGCCTTCTCCACCGTGCGGCGCGTCATGGCGGGCCAGTCGCCCGAAAGGAGATTGCCGCCCACAACGTCGGGGTGGTTGGCAAAGCTGGCAAGCACGATCGTGGGGGCGCCCTCACGGTCAAAGCGGACAACGCTCACGCGGTCGTCGATCTCGCCGATCGGCGCCACGATGTCGGGATTGTTAACGCCGGGGTTGGTCCTCACCGAGCCGTCCTTCATGCGGAAGCGGCGGATAAAGGCCACGTTTCTCGCCACGCTGACGCCCGTACCGATGCGCGCGGGAGCCAGGTCCTCCAGCGCGGCCTTGGTCACGTCCACAATGCGGTGGCAGAGGAAGTCCTGATACTCGGCAACAAGGCGCAGATCCTCCTCGGTGTCAAGGCCACCCGCCTTGGCTCTTTCCACGTCAACGTAAGGGGCGGTGTGTGTGTGCGTGGAGTGGAGATAGACGGCGCTCGCGTCAAGGCCCGTGGCCTCGGCCACTGCTCGGCGGAGGCGGTCACAGATGGGCGTCTGCACCTGACAAAGGTCCATTGAAATGACAACGGCCTTTTTCCCACCGTCCGAAAGCGCGAGGGCCACCGCCTCCAGGTCATCAAGGATCCCCTCGGCGCGGCGCACCTTGTAATAGCCGGCGACTCCGATGCCGCGCATCGGATTGATGTTTACGCGGGAAAAGCCAACAAGAATTTTGCTCATGGTCGTCTCCTTTTTGCTTTATGTAAAGTTTTATTTGCGCATCTTAAAAAGAATTTCGATGCCCTTCTCGGTGAGAAGCTCGCCAACGCCCGCGCGGTAACGGGTGGTACGCGATTCGTAGCCGCCCTCCTCGTAGGCGTCCATCATCGGGAAGTAGCCCTCGCTTCCGTTCGTGCAGCAGCAGGGGAGGACAAGCTCCCAGCCCTCCGCCTCCCCCGCGCGGATGCCGCGGCCAATGGCGGTGAAGGGCTCACCCGCAATGCCCACAAGGGCCACGTCGCCGATCGCGATGCCCGCCATGGGAATATCAAAGGTGTCGGGCCCGTCGGCCAGGGCGACCATACGGCACGCCTCGGCGATCACGGTCACAAAATCCATGCCCTTCCCGGGGATCTCGCCGTCGCGCCCCTGCTTGTGAAGCTCCACAAGGCGGCGTGCCTCGGGCAGGTCCTCGGGCCGCGGCTTGTTGGCGGGGCAAACGGCGGGATCGTCAAGGAAACGGATGTCCTCCACGTCACGGTAGAAGGGACGGTCAAAGATGCCAAGGACCGCACCCGCGATCCTGCGCCCCGCATAGCGCGCCTCAACGTAACCGCGCGGCGGATCGTTATTCACACGCATGCCGTCGGCGCACGGGGCATTCGGGTCCACGAGGTGGGTATTGACGTCCCCCTGCGCTCCGTTGAATACCACGGCAAAAACGCCGGGAAGAGCGGCCTCCAGCGTCTCTGTGACAAAGCCGGGCCAGTCGGCCGAGTAATAATAGCCGCTGATCGTGTCGGGGTGCATGCCGAAGTGCGTAAGGAGAATGTCGTTCTTCCCCTCACGGTCAAAGCGCACGGCGCTCACGCGCTCGTCGACCTCGCCGATCGGGCCAAGCACGTCCTCGGGCGCATCCTTCGTTCCCATACCGGGGTTGGTCTTTACCGTGCCGTCCTTCATGCGGTAGCGGCGGATCTTTGCTAGGTTCGTCACCGTGCCGACGCAAAAGCCCATACGTGCCGGCGCGAGGTCCTCGATGGCCTCACGGCATACATCGCAAAGGCGATGCCCGAGGAAGGCGATGTATTCATCGATGAGGGTATCGTGCCCCTCGGGCAGCTTGGCGCCCGTCTCGGGGTGATAGAGATAGGGACCCGTGTGGGTGTGCGTGCCGTGGAGGAAGATCGCCTCGCGCGGAACGCCCGTGGCCGCCGCGATCTCCTCGCGGTAGGTGTTGGCAAGCCTCGTGGGGAACGAAATGACGTCGGCCGAGATGATCAGGACGGTCGTATCCCCTGTGCGGAGAGCCACGGCGGTGGCACGGAGATCGTCCAGCTTTCCGCGCGAGATGCGGACGCCGTAATAGCCGGAAATGCCAAGTCCCACCATGGGGGTGATGATCGTGCGGGAATAGCCCGCTTCCAAACGGTTCATAGAAAACCTCCTACGCAATAGTCTTGCTCTTATTACACGGGTCGGAGAGCCCGGTGTCCATGTCTTTCCCTAGCAAAGATTTGTCAAAATTACGCGGAAAGCGTGGGATCAAAGGCCTTTCAGAATGGCAATGCCGTCCGCGATCATCTTTTCGGCGGTGCCGGCCTTGTAGCGCGAGGCGCGCGCCTCGTAGCCCCCCTCGTCATAGGCGTCCTTTGTGGGGAAATAGCCCTCGTAGCCGTTCGTGCAGCAGAGGGGCAGGATCAGCTCGTGCGTCTTGCCCTCCGTGGCCCGAATGCCGCGGCCAGCGCCCGTAAAGGGCTCTCCGGGGATCCCCAGCAGGGCCACAGGACCGACCGAAAGGCCGATGAGCGGCATCTCGAAGAAATCGGGAGCGCTCTCAAGCGCCACCATGCGCGCCGCCTCGGCCACCACGGTGGTCAGCTCGGCGTTTTTATAGGGGAGAAGATCGTCGCGGCCCGCAAGGTGAAGGTCGTTGATCCGGTGGGCCTCGGGAAGGACGTCGTCGCTGGCTTTATTGGCGGCATAGGCGGCCGTGGTACCGTATACGGCAAGCGTGTCGGCCTCGCAGGCAATGACCTTGTCAAAGATGCGGAGGACGCCACCCGCCACGGCACGGCCGATGTAGCGCGCGTGGCCGTAGCCGTTTCGCTGGCCAAAGTCCATGCGGACGCCGCCCTCGTAGTTGATGCTATCGGTCTTGACGTTGACGTGATTGACGTCTCCCTGCGCGCCGTTCACAAAGGCAAAGGAAACGTCGGGCAGGGCGGCCTCGAGCGTGCGGCGGGCAACGCCCGGCCAGTCGGCGGTGAATTTCGTACCGCCGATGACGTCGGGGTGCAGACCAAAGTGAAAGAGCGCCACGCTGCTTTTTCCCTCGCGGTCAAAGCGCACGAGGGAAAGGCGGTCCTCCACCGTGGTCAGGGGCTCAAGGATCTCGGGGTTGCCAATGCCGGGATTGGTACGGACCGAGCCGTCCTTCATACGGAAGCGGCGGATAAAGGCCACGTTTTCCACGCGACCGACGGCGTACCCCATAGACGCAGGGGAGAGGTCCTCGATCGCCTCGCAGCAGGCGTCCGCAAGTCGGTGACCCAAAAAATCAAGGTAGGCCCTCACAAGCTCACCGTGCCCCTCGGGCATCTCGGCGTGCCAACCCGAGTCGATAAGGTAGGGGCCCGTATGAATGTGGGTGGCGTGGAGTAGGATCGCTTCCACGGGAAGCCCCGTGGCCGCCGCGATCTCTCCGCGGAAGCGGTGTGCCACGGCCGTCGGGAAATACAGCGTATCGACCGACACGAGAAGAGCGGTCGTCTCCCCGACGCGGAGGGCGATCGCCGTGGCCTCAAGGGCGTCCAGGACGCCGTCCGAGATGCGGCGCTTGTAGTAGCCCGCAACGCCGATCCCCGTCAAAGGGGTGACGTCTACGCGAGAAAATCCAACCTCTAATTTGCTCATATCGTCCTCCTCTTTTTGTAGCATACTGCTCAAAAAACCATAGTAACGACAAGTTTTATTTACGAAGGTCCTTGAGGATCTCCAGTCCCTCCGCGATCATCTGCTCGGCAACGCCGCACTTGTAGGAGGAGGCGCGTGCCTCGTAGCCCCCCTCATCGTAGGCCTTCTTGGTCGGGAAATAGGCCTCGTAGCCGTTGACGATGCAGCAGGGCAGCACCAGCTCCCAGTCGCGCTCACCGTCCGTGCGGATCCCACGGCCGATGCCGGTGAAGGGCTCGCCGGGGATACCGATCAGCGCCACGTTGCCGAGTGAAAGGCCGGTCATCGAATAGGGGAAGAAGTCGGGGCCGTTCTCAAGGCGTACCATACGGCCCGCCTCGGCCACCACAGTAACAAAGTCCATGCCCTTACCGACCTCCCCGGAGATCTCGCTGTCACGCCCCGCGATGTGTAGCTCGTGAATGCGGTGCGCCTCGGCCAGCTGCTCGGGGGCGGCCTTGTTGGCGGCGCATTTTGAGAAAAGCTCGGTGAAGCGAATGGCATCGGGGTCGGTGGCGATGACCTTGTCGTACACTCCAAGCACGGCCCCCGCAATGGCGCGGCCGATGTAACGGGCGTGGTCGTACCGCACGCCGTTTGTGAAGTCCATACGCACGCCGCCCGCGTAGTCCTTGCTTGCCATGTTCACGTTGACGTGGTTGACGTCCCCCTGGCAGCCGTTCAAAAAGATCGCGGAGGTGTCGGGCAGGGCGGCCTCAAGCGTGCGGCGGGCAAAGCCGGGCCAATCGGCGGTGAAGTGATACCCACCGATGACGTCGGGGTGGAGTCCGAAGTGGAAAAGCACGATATCGTTCTTCCCCTCACGGTCAAAGCGGATAACGCTCACCCGCTCCTCGATCTCCTCCAGCGGCTCAAGGATCTCGGGGTTGCCGACGCCGGGATTGGTCTTGACACTGCCGTCCTTCATACGGAAGCGGCGAATGTAGGCCACGTTCTCGGCGCGTCCCACGGCGTACCCCATGGTCGCAGGGGAGAGATCCTCGATCGCAGAGAGGGAGGCATCGACAAGACGGTGACCGAGGAAGGAACGGTATTCGTTGATCTTTGCCACCACCTCGGGCTTCGGCGTGCCGTTGCGGTCGGGGGGCACGATGTCGGGCCCCGTGTGAATGTGCACCGAGTGGATGAAGATCGCCTCGCGCGGAAGGCCTGCGGCGGCGGCAATGGCATCGCGGTATTCACTCACCACGGGCGTCGGGATCCCCACCACGTCCACCGAAAGGATAAGCGCTGTGACGTCACCGATGCGCAGGGCCAGCGCCGTGGCCTCGGTCGGGTCAAGCGTCCCCTTGGCAATGCGCTCACCGTAATACCCCTTTAGGCTGATGCCCACCATAGGCGTGATGTCCACACGAGAGAATCCGGCGTGCAGCTGACTCATAGAAAGTCCTCCTTGGTCTCACCCTTTGGGTGAGCTTTTACTTTACGCCCCCATTATACTACCAAAGCGCGGCAAAGTCAACGAAAAAGAACGAAAAAATAAAGAAAAGGAAAGGGATTTGAAACCCTTTCCTTTTCTTTGTTAATCGGTGAGCCAGGCGGCTCCCTCGGTCACCTCCACGGTCAGCGGGACCGAAAGCTCAGCCGCCCCCTCCATCTCCTCGCGGAGAATGCGTGCGGCGCGCTCAGCGTCCTTTTTGTGCGCCTCCACGATCAGCTCGTCATGCACCTGCAGAATGAGGTGGGCGTCCAGTCCCTCCTCGCGGAGACGGCGGTGAACGGCGATCATCGCGCGCTTGATGATGTCGGCGGCGGTGCCCTGGATCGGGCTGTTCATCGCCACGCGCTTGCCAAATTGGCGTACGGGGTACTGCGAGGCCGTCAGCTCGGGAATGTAGCGGCGGCGTCCAAACAGCGTTTCGGTATAGCCCGTCTCCTCGGCGCCTGCCACGGCGCTTTCGAGGTAGCCCTTCACGCGCGGGAATTCGGCAAAATAGGCCTCCATATAGTCGCCCGCGTCCTTCACGGAGATCGCGAGGTCGCCCGCCAGCGAGAAGGCCGAGATGCCGTACACGATGCCAAAGCTCACGGCCTTGGCGCGGCTGCGCAGCTCGGGTGTGACCTCGCTCTCGGGCACGCGAAAGGCGGCCGCGGCGGTACGGGTGTGAATGTCCGCCCCCTCACGGTAGGCGGCGATCATCGTTTCGTCCCCCGACATATGCGCGAGGAGTCGCAGCTCGATCTGCGAGTAGTCGGCATCAATGAGGAGATAGTCCTCGCCTTTTGTAACGAAATGTTTACGGAAACGGCTGCCAAGCTCGGTACGTATCGGAATGTTCTGTAAATTCGGCTCGGCGGAGGACAGGCGCCCCGTCAGGGTGGCGGCCTGCTTGAAGTCGCTGTGAATGAAGCCGCGCTCGTCGGCGGCGCGGAGAAGCCCCTGGGCGTAGGTCGAGCGGAGCTTGGTGATCTGGCGGAACTTCAGCACCGCGTCCACGATCGGGTGCAGGTGCCGAATCGCGCCCAGAATGTCGGCGTCGGTCGAGTAGGCACCCGTCTTCTTCTTTTTGGGGTAGGGGAGCGCCAACCGCTCGAAGAGCACCTCGCCGAGCTGCTTCGGGGAGTTGATGTTGAAGGCGATCCCTGCCATCTCGGTGATGGCATTGCCAAGGAGATCGGCGGCGGTGTAGAGCTCCTTGTCAAAGGCGGCCAGCCCCTCGGTGTCCACGCGGAACCCCTCGGTCTCCATATCGGCAAGGACGGGCACGAGCGGCAGCTCCATCTCGGTAAGGACGTGCGTACAGCCCGCCTCGGTCAGCTTTTTGTCAAGGTGCGATGCCAGCGCCGGCAGGTAGGGCGCGGTGGGGGTCTCGGGTGACGGATCCACACCGAGATAAGCGGCGATCAGCCCGTGCTCGTCGAGGTGCCCGGCGGCGGGGTCGTCAACGTAGGCCGCCAGCATCACGTCGTAAGGCGGCACGGCGGGGCGGAGCCCCTCGGCGCGGAGACGGTGATACCACGCCTTGGCATCGTAGACCGTCAAGGGCGTTTTCGAGTCGAAAAGCGGCGCGATCTCGGACAGCGGCCCGCGGTAGAGCAGGAGCGTGTCCTCGGTCGCCACGGCGATCCCACCGTCGATCGGGGAGAGCGCCAGGCGCTCGCGCGGGAGGGCCAGCACAGCGGCGGCATCGGCCTCGGTGGCGGTGGGGACGTCGGCCGCGGGGGCGGCACAGTCGCAAACGCTTTCAAGACCAAGACGCGAAATGAGCTGAAAGAACTCGTATTTTACGCACACGTCGTGCATCTTGGCGCGGTCGGGGCCATGGTAGGCAAGGTCGGCCAGCGTGACGTCGATGGGCGCTTTTGTGTCGATCGTGGCTAAAAAGCGCGAGAGATAGGCCGTATCGCGGTCACGGAGAAGCTTCTCACGCACCCCCTTGGCGATGGAGGGCGAGTCAATGGCCTCGTAAACGCCGTCGAGCGTTGCAAATTCGGCGACCAGCTTGTGCGCCGTTTTTTCCCCGATGCCCGCAACGCCGGGAATGTTATCCGAGGAGTCGCCCATCAGGGCCTTGGCCTCGATGAGCCCGGCAGGAGGGAAGCCGTATTTCTCGAAAAAGAGATCGCTGTCATAGCACAGCGTTTCCTTGTTGCCGATGAGAAGGACGCGGATCTTAGCGTCAATGAGCTGCAAAAGGTCGCGGTCACCCGTCAGAATGTAGGCGGTCACGTCCTCGGCTGTGTGCGCCAATTGCGCCAGCGTGCCCTGCAGGTCGTCCGCCTCATAGCCCTCCAGCTCCAAGACGGAGAGCCCCATGGCGGAAAGACATTCCTTGGCGTAGGGAAACTGCTCACGCAGCTCGTCGGGCGCGGGCTTGCGGTTGGCCTTGTAGGCCTCGTACGCCTTCTTGCGGAAGGTAGGGGCGGGCAGGTCGAAGGTCACGGCGGCATAATCGGGGCGGAGGGCGTCGATCTGCTTTTGCAGGATCGAGAGCATGCCGTACACGGCGTTGGTGTTTTTTCCGTCGCGCGTGGTCAGAGGACGGATCCCGTAAAAAGCACGGTTTAAGGTGCTGTTGCCGTCAACGATCAGTAGCTTCTTCATCGGGCTCCTCCGTATCCTCGGTGTCCTTTGCGACCTCGGCGGTCACCTTGGCGATCTCCGCAGCCACTTCGGCGGTAAAATCGGTGATGTACTGCCCCTCGGGCGTTGCGGAACGCACCGCCGAGAGGTACGCTGCCACAAGGCGCGAGAGCGCGTAAAGAAGCACGCCCAGAATCACAAAGTCGTGCAGGGTGTTACCAAGGAGCGGTGCTCCGTACACTGCGTGATACACAAGGTTCGGAAGGCACAGCGTGGCCGCCAGCATCACGGTAACGGTCGTTACGTAGGTGTGAAGCGCCCACTTAGCGCGCAGAAGGGCCGCGCGCGTCTCGCCGAGAAAGAAGAAGGAGGCGGCGATCCAGGTTGCGATCGAGAGCGCCTTGTTCGGCTCGTTGATCCTGATCTCCGGGGTAAGGTAGAGATAGAGCGCATACAGAAGGCACGCCACCGCCACCGCCAGCGTCAGCATCGCGCGGAGCGCTCCCTCGGTACTGCCGTCAAAGGCGTGCACCGCAAAGAGCGCGGCGCCGACAAGGGCGGCCACGGCCGTCAGGAATGCCGCGATGATCGCCAACGGCGAGACGGTGGGGGACGAGAGCTGTCCGATCGCTGCTACGGTCAGCACGACAGAGAAGAAGACCAGCGCAATGCCGAGAAAGAGACCGGAAAAGAGCGTGGGCAGGTCGCGGTAATCGGTGGCGGTAACGAAAAAACCGCGCAGCTCGTGCGTCAGAACGGCAAGCGCCACGATCACCGTCACAAGGAGGGCCGCCATGGCAATGGGGAGGGCCGGCCCATGGAAGTAGCCAAGCGCCGCATCGTATTCCGTAAAGAGCGCCACCGACCGCAGGACAATGGCCGCCGCGGCAACGATCGGGGCGGTAAGCAGGTACAATAGATAGGTACGCTTCTGGTTTTTCGACATAACAATCTTCCTTTTTATTATATAAGGGGGGCTCCGTGCCAATGAGCAGGAGGTGACCCCTTACCATCTTACCTTTATTGTACTTTCTATTTATGAACAGAATGTAAACAACAGCGCCGAGGCGACAAAAAAAAGAGGGGGAAAGGCCAAAAAATCGCTTGTTTTTTCTGTTTTTGTTCAACTTGCACAAAAACGGGTCGAAAAAATCTATGAAATTTCTACGTGGATTTTTTGAGAATTTTTTGCCTTCGGACTTGCAATTTATGCCACTATTATGTATAATAGTAGGGCTTGATGTGCGATGAAGCGAAAGGTTGCTACCGCCCCTGGGTAGGGAATTTTCGTGGAGTATGTCCGAATAACCGGGCGAAGTCGATGTGTGAAGGGAACACACCGCCTTGCCGTTTCCGGAATTGCGTAAAAGCAATCCGGCTTCTTTCGGGAGGCCAAAGGAACGCGCGGCAG
>JAFVYX010000110.1 GCA_017500625.1 Clostridia bacterium
ACGATGTACATCTACGCCCCTCTCGCCCACCGTCTCGGTATGCAGCGCATCAAGCAGGAGCTTGAGGACATCAGTCTCCGTTACCTCGATCCGATCGGCTACGGCGAGATCTCGGGCGAGATCGAGGGGAAGTACGGCAAAACGCACGACCTCATTGACGTCGCCAAGGCCGAGATCATGGAAAAGCTCCGCGAGAACAATATCCGCTGTGCCATGGAGGGGCGCGTCAAGAGCGTTTACAGTCTCTACCGCAAGGTCTATTCCCAGAACAAGGGCTTTGACGACGTTTACGACTTCTATGCCCTCCGCGTGATCGTGGAGACCGAGATCGAGTGTTATACCGCCCTCGGCCTTGTCCACGAGCTCTTCCGCTCGGTGCCGGGGCGCTTCAAGGACTATATCTCCACTCCGAAATCGAATATGTACCGCTCGCTCCATACCACGGTCATGGGGCATGACGGGATCCCCTTTGAGGTGCAGATCCGTACGGTGGAGATGCATCAGGTGGCTGAGTACGGCATCGCCGCGCACTGGAAGTACAAGACGGGCGAGAAAAACAGCCGCGAGGAGATCGACGATAAGCTCCGCTGGATCGCTCAGCTCCTCGAGTCGGACGATTCAACGCGCGATCCCGACGATTTCATGAGCGCCTTTAAGACCGACGTATTCCGTGACGAGACCTTTGTGTTCACGCCGCGCGGTGACGTCATTTGCCTCCCGCTCGGTGCCACGGTCATTGACTTTGCCTACGCCATTCACTCGGCGGTCGGCAACAAGATGATGGGCGCCAAGATCAACGGCTCGATCGTTCCCATCGACCGCGTGCCTCAAAACGGCGATATCGTGGAGATCCTCACCTCGTCCGCCTCCCGCGGCCCAAGCCGCGACTGGCTGAAGATCGCCAAGACGGGCAGCACCAAGGCCAAGATCCGCGCCTGGTTCAAAAAGGAGCGCCGTGCCGAGAACATCGTGATGGGGCGCGAGGAGGTCGGGCGAGAGCTTGACCGTTACGGCCGCGCCTATACCGATGAGGACCTTCTCGCCGTTGTCAACCGCGTTGCCGAGCGAGTCGGCATCAGCGGCGGCGCCGAGGATTTCTATAACACGATCGGCTTTGGCGGACTTTCTCTTTCGCACATCGCGGGTAAGCTGCGCGAGGAATTCGATCGCCGCGTGCCACCTCCCGTTACCGAGGAGAAGCGGGTGCCTCTGCGCGCGACGCAAAAGCCCAAGAACTTCAAGAATGACAGCGGCATCGTCGTGGACGGCGCCCGTGGGTGCCTCATCAAATTTGCCAAATGCTGCAACCCTCTCCCGGGCGACGAGGTCATCGGCTTTGTCACCCGTGGCGCCGGCACCTCGGTGCATAAGAGCGATTGTCCGAACGCTCTCCGCGGTCTTGCGGATCCCGAGGCGCGCAGCCGCTGGGTAGAGGCACACTGGGAGGACGAGTTTGTCTCGCGCGAGAACGAGAACCTCTTTGAGGCGCTCCTCAAGATCTACGCCGACAACCGCATCGGCCTGCTTGCCGACGTTTCCGTGGCTCTGGCCGAGATGCGCGTGGCGATCATCAGCGTCAATACCGCCAATTCCCCCACGGACGAAAAGGCGTCCATCAATCTCTCCATCGGCTGTAAAAACGTCAGCCATTTCCGTTCTATCATTTCAAGGCTCCGCAAGATCGACGGCGTTTACGACGTCGTGCGCGGCATCAGCCGGTAAGGAAGTAACATGATTGCAGTATTACAGCGCGTTCTCTCGGCCGCGGTTACCGCAGACGGCGAGAGCGCAGGCAGCATAGACGCGGGGCTTTTTATTCTTCTCGGTGTCCTTGACGGGGATACCGAGGAGGACGCCCGCCTCCTTGCCGAAAAAATCGCCAAGCTCCGTATTTTTACCGACGAGAATGACAAAATGAATCTGTCGGTCACCGACGTCGGCGGCGGAGCTCTTGTGGTGTCCAACTTTACCCTCGCCGCGAATTATGCTAAGGGCAACCGCCCCGATTACCTGCGCGCCGCCGCGCCTACCGTGGCCGAGCCGCTGTACGTCCGCTTCTCGGAATTCCTCCGTGAGAGGGTGGGGCGCGTGGAGAACGGCGTTTTCGGTGCCGATATGAAGATCGCCATGACGGCGGACGGCCCCGTGACGATCGTTATGGATTCGGCGGCGCTTCACAAGGGAGGTCGCGCATGATCCTGAAGATCGACGGTAGCATCAACCGCTACTACGTGCAAACGCTCTGCATGGTCTTTTTTCCCGGTGCCACCTTTTCGGAGAGTGAGCAATCGGGCCCCGACGTGCCTGAGGTGACCGTCTCGCTCACAAGGGAGGGAGACACCGTTCGCTCGGTCGCCACAATGCGTGTCGGCGACAAGGAAACGCGCGGTGAGGGGGCCTCGGACGTCGGTACGGACAAAAGCGCCGCAAGAGCCGAAAAGATCGCCGTGGGCCGTGCGGTATTCGCGGCGGGCAAGGCCTTCTTTTCCTATACGCCGCCGTGGGGGATCCTGACGGGCGTGCGCCCCGCCAAGGTCGCCAGTGAGCTGATTGCCAAGGGCAACGGTATCCGCAATTCCCGCGCCATTCTGCGCGATCAGTACTTTTTGAATCCACGCAAGGCGGCTCTCGCCGTATCGGTGGCCTCCACCGAGATGAAGCTGACGCAAAAGCTCCCCTCCGACCTTTGCAGCGTGTACGTCTCGATCCCATCCTGCCCCTCGCGATGCGCCTATTGCTCCTTCGTATCCTACACCTCGGGAAAGCTTCTCTCGCTCATTGACGAGTACCTTCTTGAGCTGTATCGGGATATCGACGATATCTTTGCCACCATTCGCGAGCTGGGACTTCGCGTGGCCACCGTCTACATCGGCGGTGGCACTCCCACGGTGCTTTCGCCCCTGCAGATGTCACGCCTTCTTGAATGCATCGGCAGGAACGTCGATCCCTCGACGCTTCTCGAATTCACGGTGGAGGCGGGGCGCCCCGACACGATCACAAGGGAAAAGCTTGACGCGATCCGAGAGGGCGGTGCGGGCCGCATCAGCGTCAACCCCCAAACGCTTTCGGACGACGTCCTTCGCTCGATCGGCCGCCACCACACGGTCGAGGAGTTCTACCGTGCCTTTGCCACGGCGCGTGAGGCGGGGATCGGAGCCATTAACGTGGATATGATCGCGGGGCTTCCCGAGGATACCTTCCGTATCTTCTCGGATTCGCTCGATAAGGTCATGGATCTGACTCCCGAGAACATTACGGTGCACACCTTCTGCGTCAAGCGCTCGGCGGCGCTCCGTCAGAAGGACGGCATTTACGCCCTCGGCTCGGCCGATGCTGCCAAGAGCGTGGAATATTCCCAGATGCAGACAAAGCTTCTGGGATACCGTCCCTATTATATGTATCGCCAGAAGAACACGGTCGGAAACCTTGAGAACGTGGGCTACGCGCTCCCCGGAACCGAGGGGCTCTATAATATTTTTATGATGGAGGAGCTGCACAGCATCTTCGCCGTGGGGGCGGGAGCCGTGACCAAGCTTGTGCGCCGTGAGTCTCCTCTTGCGGCCAATGCGGTCATTGAGCGCATATTTATGCCCAAATATCCATATGAATACTTAAGAGACGCCGCGCGCCTCCGTGACGGTGATGCCGCGGCGGGGCTGGCCTCCAAACGGGAGAGAATACTCTCCTTCTTTAAGGAGAAAGAGAATGATCAAAGCGAGAACGGTATTTGATGGAGAGGCCGACAAGCGGGCATACGTCCTTTCGTGTGAGGCGGGCTATGAGGCCGCCCTTGACGGAGCGGTGCGCCGCGTGTTAGCCATTCCCGACTGCCGTACCGTTCTGCTCTCGGGCCCGACCTGCTCGGGAAAGACCACCACGGCAAAAAAGCTCATCACGGAGTTCTCCGAGGCGGGCGCCCGTGTGCGCGTGGTCTCGATCGACGATTTCTTTTACGATCGCGCGCTCCTTATCGAGCGGGCGGTCGCTACGGGCGGACGGATCGATTTCGATTCCCCCTCCACCATTGATATGGAGGCCCTCGCCGAAGCGGTGGACGATATCCTCTCGGGACGCCCCGCGCGCCTGCCGCGCTTTGATTTCCTGTCGGGGCGGCGCTGTGAGACCGTAACGGTTCCGCACGGCGAGCACGACGTATATATTTTTGAAGGAATCCAGGCGATCTATCCCACCGTTACCGCGCTGTTTGCGGGGCATCGGTGCGCCTCGGTCTTCGCCTTTGCCGAGAGGGGCATCGCCCTTGCGGATACGGCCTTTGACCGCACCGAGCTGCGCCTTCTGCGCCGCCTTGTGCGCGATTACAACTTCCGCGGAGCCGATCCCACCTTCACGCTTGATCTTTGGGAGAGCGTCCGAGAGAACGAGGAGAAAAATATTCTTCCCTATATCGGCACGCAGGACGTGGTGATCGACTCGACCCTCGGCTATGAGCTTTCGGCCCTTAAGCCCTTTCTTTTGCCCCTCCTTTCACGCATTCCCGAGGAGCATTCCTTTTACAGCGAGGCGAGGCGGATCGCCTCGACGCTTTCCCGCATTGATGAGATTTCCAAATCCTACATTCCCGCGACCTCGGTCTATCGGGAGTTTTTGGGGTGACGTATGAAGATTTTATTTGACAGTCCTTTTCTTCCCACAGGGGAGCGCGCCTTCGTTACGGTGGAGGATTCGCGTATCACGGCAATCACGGCCGAGCGGCCGCAAGGCCCCTTTGATCGTGTGATCGAGGCGCGCGGCAAGCTCCTGACACCGGGGCTTGTGAACGCGCATTGCCATTCGGCGATGACGCTTTTTCGCGGCCACGGCGAGGATCTGCCGCTCGACCGCTGGCTTACCGAGCGCATCTTTCCCGCCGAGGACCTTCTCAGCGACCGCTCGGTGTACCTCGCCTCAAAGCTGGCGATTGCCGAGATGCTGGCGGGGGGCGTGACCTCCTTCTCGGATATGTACTTCTTTTGCGATGCCACGGCTCGTGCCGTCGCCGAGAGCGGCATCAAGGCCAATCTCTCGCGCAGCATCGTCTCCTTTGACGAGACCGCCGATTATGCGGCGGACAGCCGCGTCCTTGAGGCGCTTTCTCTCTATAACGCCTGGAACGGCGCCGAGGAGGGGAGGATTCGCATCGACTTATCCCTCCACGCCGAATATACGAACGTGGCTTCGTGCGTACGCTACGTAGCCGAATGGGCGAAAAAGCTTTCGGCCCGCGTCCAGATCCACCTCTCGGAGACCGAAAAGGAGCACAGAGAGTGCCTTGGCCGACATGGGGTGACTCCCGCGCGCTTTTTCCTCGATAACGGCCTCTTTGACGTGCCCGTGGTCGCCGCCCACTGCGTGTACCTTGAAGCCGCTGACCGTGAGATCCTCGCTACCCACGGGGCAACGGCGGTCCATAACCCGATCAGCAACCTGAAGCTCGGCAGCGGCGTGATGGCGCTCGGCCAAACGGTTGCCGCAGGCGTTTCGGTGGCTCTCGGCACCGATGGTGCGGCCTCCAATAACCGCCTCGACCTTTTGCGCGAGATGCAGACCGCCATTCTCCTCGAAAAGGGCATGACGGGGAAGCCCGAGGGCTTCACGGCGGCCGAGGGGCTGGCGCTCGCCACCAAGAACGGCGCCTTTGCCCAGGGGAGAGTGGATTCGGGCCGCCTCGAGGTGGGGTGCCGCGCCGACCTTGCGCTCTTCGATCTTCGCGGGCTTCA
>JAFVYX010000111.1 GCA_017500625.1 Clostridia bacterium
CGAGAACGCCCGCCGTATTGAGGAGCGCTTTTCTGTACGCCTCGAAAACAAGAGCGGAGGCGTGGACGCGGGGGACGCCGTCATCATCAGCGGTGAGGACGCTTCCTCGGTAGAGGGGGCGGCCCGTGTGGTGGAATATCTTTCGCGTATGGTCACCGCAGGAGATTACCTTGAGGATCAGACGGTCGATTATGTGATCGAGTCCATCAGCGCCGGCGCAGGGGAGGATCTGGAGGCGCTGGACGGTGCCGTCATTGCTATTACCAGCCGTGGCAAGCCCATTCGCCCAAAAACGGCGGGCCAACGGCGTTACGTCGAGGCCATTCGGAAGAACACCGTTACCTTCGGCCTTGGCCCTGCGGGTACGGGTAAGACCTTCCTTGCCGTCGCTATGGCGGTTGAGGCGCTCCGCAATAAACAGGCCGACCGCATCATTCTTACGCGCCCCGCCGTGGAGGCGGGCGAACGCCTCGGCTTTCTTCCCGGAGACCTGCAAAGTAAGATCGATCCCTATCTCCGTCCGCTGTATGACGCTCTTTTTGAAATGCTGGGGGCAGAGAATTATGCAAGGCAGGTCGAGCGCGGTGCCATTGAAATCGCGCCGCTGGCCTATATGCGTGGGCGTACGCTCGATGACTCGTATATCATTCTTGATGAGGCGCAGAACACGACCGTGGAACAGATGAAGATGTTTCTTACCCGTCTTGGCCATAACTCCCGTATGGTCGTTACGGGGGATCCCTCACAGACCGACCTTCCCGATGGAAAAAAGAGCGGTCTTGCCGTGGCCGAGAGAATTCTTGGCGGCATTGATGGGATCGCCATTCACCGCTTTACCGAGCGCGACGTCGTGCGCCACCGCCTGGTGCAGAGCATCATCAAGGCGTACGAGCGGTATGGGAACGAGGAAAGAAAAACGGGCACACGGACCATAACCGTGAAAAAACAGTATAAGGACAAGCTATGAAAGAGTTTATTCGTCATTACACCCCCTGTGGCCCCCGCCTTTTTATCGATTTTTCCGTGGAAGGAAAGGGCGGCCCGCTTTCCTACCGTCGCAAGCTCCTCATTCGCGACGCCATTGAGGAGACGCTCTTCCATGAGCGCATCTTCTTTGACTCCGAGGTTTCGGTGACGCTTTGCGATAACGCGCACATTCGTATGCTGAACCGTGAGTATCGGGAGAAGGATACGCCCACCGACGTCCTCTCCTTCCCGATGTATGAGGCGGACGAGCTTCCAAAGGACGGCGATGCTGAGGGGGAGACCGTCACCCTCGGAGACATCGTTCTTTCGGTAGAGCGCGCCGCGGAGCAAGCCGCCGAGCTTGGTCACTCCACCGACCGTGAGATCGCGTTTCTTTGCATTCACTCCACTCTCCATCTTTTGGGCTACGATCACGAAAGGGGAGCCGAGGAGGACGAGGATATGTGCCGCCGTCAGAGGGAGATCCTCGAAAAAATGGGATTGGGAGAGTAACTATGACAAGGACTGCCTTTATCGCGATCGTCGGTCGCCCTAACG
>JAFVYX010000112.1 GCA_017500625.1 Clostridia bacterium
GGCGCCAATGAGGAATGCGGCTCCTGTGAGACCGCGGGCGTTTGTGCCGACTGTGCCGGCACCGGCAGCGTTGTGGCCGACAGCATGTATTACGCCACCTTTATGGCACTCGTTCCCCCCATTGTGGCCATCGGCCTTGCTCTGATCACCAAGGAGGTCTATTCCTCGCTCTTCATCGGCATCGTGCTTGGCGGCATTTTTGCGGCTGACTTTTCCTTTGCGGGCACGGTTGACGCCGTGGTAAGTGAGGGCATCATCTCGGCTGTCTCGGGGACTGCCGGTATCTTCGTCTTCCTCGTCATTCTCGGTATTATCGTGGCGCTTCTCAACCGCGCGGGCGGTGCCCAGGCCTTCGGTAAATGGGCCGAGAAGCACGTGAAGTCTCGCGCCGGTGCGCTCCTTGCCACCTTCGCCCTCGGCGTTCTCATCTTCATTGATGACTACTTCAACTGCCTGACGGTCGGCGCCGTGATGCGCCCCCTGACCGATAAGCACAAGATCTCGCGCGCCAAGCTTGCCTACGTCATTGACGCCACGGCGGCCCCCATTTGCATGATCGCCCCGGTCTCCTCGTGGGCGGCGGCCGTCTCGGGCTCTGTGGAGAGCGAGACCATGTCGGGCATTGAGCTTTTCATCCGTGCGATCCCCTTCAACTTCTACTCGCTCCTGACGATCGTCTTCGTCATCACGCTTGCCGTGCTTGGCTATGACTACGGTAAAATGGCGGGCTTTGAGATGAAGGCGCGGGACGGCGATCTCCTCGGTGACGGCAAGGAGCTTGCCGCAGAGGAGGAGCCTGCCACCTCCCGTGCCACCGTGTGGGATCTTATCGTGCCGATCATCGCGCTCATTGTGGCCAGCGTTTTCGGCCTTCTCTACGTGGGCGGTCTCTTTAGCGGTGCCGATTTCGTGACCGCCTTCGGTGACACCGATGCGACGGTGGGGCTCCCGTGGGGCTCGATCATCGCTCTTGTTTTCGTCATCGTCTACTTCCTTGCCCGCCGCCTTATCACGGCAGGTGAGATGATGAAGTGCATTCCCCAGGGCTTTATTGCCATGGTGCCCGCTATCCTTATCCTCACCTTTGCGACCGGCCTGAAGAACGTGACCGGCCTCCTTGGCGCAGACGTTTATGTTGAGGGCGTGATGGCCGGCGCCGCCGAAGGCCTCAAGGGCTTCCTTCCCGCCATTATCTTCCTTGTCGCCTGCTTCCTCGCCTTCTCCACGGGGACCTCGTGGGGGACCTTCGGTATCCTCATTCCGATCGTCACCGCGATCTTTGCGGAGACCGATCCCATCTTCTTCGTCGGCGTTTCCGCCTGCCTTGCGGGCGCCGTGTGCGGCGACCATTGCTCGCCCATTTCGGATACCACGATCATGGCCTCGGCCGGTGCCCAGTGCAACCACGTGAACCACGTCGCGACTCAGTTGCCCTATGCCATCACGGTGGCGGCCGTCTCCTTTGTGATGTTCCTCTTTGCGGGCTTCGTTCCGATCGCCTGGCTCGTCCTGCCGATCGGCATTGCCCTCACGGTCGCGACCGTCTTCGGCATTCGCTATTTTGAAAAGAAGAGAGCCGCCAAGGCCCCCTCGGCCGAGTGATCTTGAAAAAGAAAAAGCCGCCCTCGCGGCTTTTTCTTTTTCTTTAGCCCTTGCAAAATGCGGCGGGAAGTGATATACTTTATCTTGTAGTGATATACCTTGCGCGCGCAAGCGCTCCCATTACCTCAGATTAAGGAGAACCGTTATGGCAGAGAAGAAAGTAAAGCGCCCCTCGCTTCTTAGGAGGATCCTTGTTTTTATACTGACCCTGCTGCTTGGCATGGCCCTGATGCTCGGCCTTGAGATCGGGGGCATCTATGCCCTGGTATCGTGGGTCACGATCGATAACGTTGGCATCAATGCCGACGGCTTTCTGGAGGAGGACAGCCCCCTCAGGGAAATGTCGCTCATAGCGCTCATTACCGAGCTGAACCAGGTCTCGGCGGAGCTATCCACGCTCAGCTTTAACGACCTTATGGACAATTACGGCGTGATCCTGCCCGAGTCGCTTACCGCCGCCGTGCCTGCGGAGATGCTGGACCTGCCCCTCTCGCATTATGCGGAGGACGGGGTTCTGAACGTCTTCTTGCAGCACGCCACCGTCGGCAACGTGCTTTCTCTCGTCGGGGAGGACGTCCTGCCCGAGGCCGCGCAGGAAAAGATGCGTGACCGCACGCTTGACCTTCTGATGAACGGGGAGCTCGGCACGCTGTTTGGCGGCGTGTACGTCGGCGATCTTATGGGTATCGCTGTGGAAAAGGGGGAGGACGGTGTTGTTGATCCCGTGCTTGGAGAGGACGAGGAGCCGACGATCATGTCCTATATCGCCACCCTTGACGTCGGTGAGTATCTCGGTGCCGAGGACGGGTTTGCCGTTCTTCAGAAAACGCTGGACCGCACCCCGATGGACGTGATCCTGGAGGGTGGGGACGGCAACGTCCTCTACAAGGCCCTCGCGGACAAAACCCTCGGTGATGTCCTGAAAATGGAGGATGGCGGCTTCTACTTTGACCTTGACACCGTGATGGAGGATATGTACCTCGGTGACGTCCTCGGCTTTACCCTTGGGGATGACGGCGTCTGGCGTGACGGTGACGATAAGGCCGCCACGGGCATCAACCGTGAGCTTGTCGGCATCAAGATCAATGAGCTTGGAGACACCGACCTGCTTTCGCGCCTGGATAACGTTTACGTAGCGGAGCTGATGGGCTACGAGCGCGTGGAGGTGCCCGGCAGCGGCACCGAGCCCGTCTATAAATTCTACAAGGTAGACGATGACGGCAATTTTGAGCTGGACAGCAATGGCAACAAGATCGAGCCCGAGGGTATGACGGCGGAGCTTGCGACCCTTACGGTGGCCGAGATCCGCACCGAGGAGACCCTGAACGCCGAGATCCGCGGTATGCAGATCGGCACGGTCATGGGCTATACCGAGGGCACCGACGGCATCTGGCGTGACGATGATACGAATGCCCCCGCCACGGGCGTTGTCCGCCCGCTGCTCGGCAGCACGGTCGACTCGCTTGATGAGGACATCAACTCGCTTTACCTCGGTGAGGTCATGGGCTTTGATAACGTCGGCACGGACGCGGCCCCCGTCTTTAAAAAGGACGGCAACTCGGACGGTGATTACGATGATGCCGAGGACAGTGTGCCCAGCGCCTTTATGACCGAATTTGCCGACATGAAGCTGAAGAATATCGAAAACGAGAGTGAGTTCACCTCCCGTGTGAAGGGCGTCCGCGTGGGCGATGCCATGGGCTACACGCTGGACGGCGGCGTATGGTATGAGGGCACCGGCACCGAAAAAACGGCGGTGACGGGTATCTTCCGCACGCTCTCGGGCTATAAGGTATCGGAGTTGAACGATGCCGTCAAGACCCTCTCGCTTGCCGATGCCATGGGCTACACCAAGAGCGGTGATCAGTACCTGGACGAGAACAACGTTGCCGCCACGGGCATTCTCGCCCTTTTGATGGAAAGCTCAATGAACACCCTCTCGACCGATGTTGACAAGATCTACCTCGGCGAGATCATGGGCTATACGAACGTCGGCACGGACGCAGTCCCCGTCTTCAAAAAGGACGGCAAAGCGCCGACGGGCGTTATTGCGGAGTTTGCCGACCTCCGTGTCAAGGACCTGGAGGACGACACCAAAATTACGGGGAAGATCGAGGGTATGGAGATCGGTACCGCCATGGGCTATATCAAGGTCGGCACGGTCTGGTATTCGGCGTATACCGATGACGAGGTGAACAACGATACCGTCCTTTCGCCCGATAACCACCTGCTTGCGGCCATCATTGACACCAAGGTCTCGGACATCGATACCAAAATGCACTCCCTGACCCTGGCGGACGTTTTGGCCTATGAGTACACGCCGCCCACGGGCAGCACCCTCACCCCCGAGGACGCGGGCTATTATGAGGGTGGCACTTGGAAGACCAAGACGGGCGGTGACATCGACGGCTTTATGAAGCTGCTCCACCCGCAGACCCCCATCGATGAGATCGAGACCGAGGTCAACCGAATCCAGACCACGGCCACGATCGGCGAATTCGTGGATTCGGGCGCCTTGGTCCTGAATGAGGGCTATCCCGAGCTTCTTGATACGAAGCTGGGGACCAACTGGAGAGAAAACACCCTCAGCGGGTTTGTCAATGCCCTGATCTTCGCTCTCAGCGCACCGTAACAAGGAAAGGAATTACCATGACGAAAATCGATATCTTCTCGGGCTTTCTCGGAGCAGGGAAGACCACCCTCATCAAAAAGCTGATCGCCGAGGCCTACGCGGGCGAGAAGCTTGTGCTTATTGAAAACGAATTCGGCGAGATCGGCATTGACGGCGGCTTCCTCCGTGAGGCGGGCGTTACGATCAACGAGATGAATTCGGGCTGCATCTGCTGCAGTCTTGTCGGTGACTTCGGCAAGGCGCTGGAGAGCGTCCTCCGTGATTACGCACCCGACCGCATCCTTATCGAGCCCTCGGGCGTCGGTAAGCTCAGCGACGTTATCCGCGCCGTGCAGGGGCTCTCGCTGACTGATGCCGAGCTCGGCAGTGCCACCGTGGTGGTCGATGCCAAGAAGTGCCGAATGTATATCAAAAACTTTGGCGAATTCTTCTGCGATCAGGTCGAGCATGCGGGGGCCATTGTCCTCTCGCGCACGGGCGATATGACCGAGGCCGCCATTGCCACCTCGGTGGCGCTCCTTCGTGAGCACAACCCCAATGCCGTGATCGTGACCACTCCGTGGGATAAGCTCACGGGGCGGCAGATCCTTGACGCCGCCACAGGGACGAACACCCTCGCCTCGGTTCTTGCTGAACTGGCCGAGGAGGCCCACCATCATCATCACCATCATCACGATGATGACGAGGAGTGTGAGTGCGGTTGCCACCACGACCACGGGCATCACCACCACGACCATGACGAGGAGTGTGAGTGCGGCTGTCACCACGACCACGGGCATCACCACCACGACCATGACGAGGAGTGCGAGTGCGGCTGCCATCACGACCACCACCATCACCACCACGCTGACGAGGTCTTCGCCAGCTTTGGTGCCGAGACGGCACGCACCTACACACGCGAGGAGCTTTCCGCCATTCTTTCGGAGCTTGACGGTGGGGAATACGGCGCCGTTCTGCGTGCCAAGGGGATCGTGGCGGCGGCCGACGGCACGTGGCTCCACTTTGATTACGTTCCCGAGGAAAGCGAGGTCCGTCTCGGCGCTCCCGACGTCACGGGGCGCGTGTGCGTGATCGGCTCGGGCATTGATGAAGATAAGCTGAAGGCGCTCTTTGCGCTGTAAGAGGATAACAATGGAAACACCGGTATATCTGTTTACGGGCTTTCTGGAAGCAGGAAAGACGCGCCTTATCCAGGAAACGATGGAGGACGCCGACTTCAATTCGGGTGAGCCCACCCTCATTCTCCTCTGTGAGGAGGGCGAGGGGGAGCTGGATCCCTCTACCTTTGCCAAGGGAGCCGATAACGTCCGCCTCCGCACGGTCGATTCCCTCGAGGAGATCACCGAGGCGGCCTTCCGCGAGTGGCGGCGCGAGTTCAACTTCCGCCGCG
Organism: Clostridia bacterium; assembly: GCA_017500625.1. The sequence continues at coordinate 5,625 of JAFVYX010000112.1, forward strand.
TGCTCGTGGAGTACAACGGTATGTGGATGATCGGCGATTTTTATCGCCGTCTGCCGCGCGGCTTTGTAGTCTATCAGGAGATCATGGTGGCCGATTCCACTACGTTCCCTGCCTACAACGCCAATATGCGCCAGCTGACGGTCGATAAGCTCTCGGGCTGTGAAATGGTCGTTTTTAACCGTGTGACCGCGGCCACAGATAAAATGGAGCTTCACAAGATCGTGCGCGGCATCAGCCGCGGTGTCAATATCTCCTACGAATTTACAAACGGAGAGATCGAGTACGATGACATCGTGGACCCCCTGCCCTTTGATGTCGAGGCCGAGGTCATCGACGTTGCCGACCGCGATTTTGCCCTCTTTTTCCGCGATCTGACCGAGGAAATGCCCAAGTATGACGGCAAGCGGGTGCGGTATCGCGCCCTGATCGGCCGTGATAAGCGCCTCGGTGACAGCGCCTTTATCGCGGGGCGACAGATCATGACCTGCTGCGCCGACGATATCGCCTACAATGGCTTTATCTGTCTTATGGACGCTCCCTCGGACCTTGCCCACGGCGATTGGGCGATCGTTGAGGCCACGCTCCGCATCGAAAAGCACGCTCTCTACCGCAACCCCGGCCCCGTGCTGTATCCCATAAGCGTCGAAAAAACAGACGCCCCCGAGGAGCCCGTGGCTACCTTCTATTGAGCGTCTGTCTCATTATTCTTCGTATTTGTCGGGGACGAACTCCTTGCGCGTCCAATGCTTTGGCACGTAGGAGTTCTCCTCTAAGATCTTTTTGTTGTAAAAGACTTCGTCCTCTTCGGAAAAAACGTCCATAATGTCAAAGACGTCAACGCCGAGGTAGGGGCAGATGCGCACCAGTGTCATCAGCTCCACAGGGCGGTTGGTCTCGATCTTAGCGATCTCAGACGGCACAAGACCCAGCTCGCGCCGCAGTCCCTCCAGCGTGAGCCCGCGCTCCTTTAAAACCTTGAAAAGCTTATAATAACGTATCTTCATAGTGTCACCTCACAGGTGCCATTATACCACAAAACCAAATAAAAATCAAGCATCTTTGGGTCGCGCGGCCCTATGCGGGTATGGCGGAATTGGCA